>NZ_JAAHGU010000001.1:0-139869 GCF_010692685.1 Okeania sp. SIO2F5
CGCTACGTCATTACTGAGCTATGTTAGATGGCAATGTGCGCTGGCATATTTACAAATTACAAGAGGTGTCCAATAGCTAAAAGTCTTGTATTATCGGTCTTTTATTCCCCCTTCCGGAGCTGTTGCCTTCCGGAGCTGTTGCCTGCGCACAGCGCTATACATGGCAAAACCTTGTGCTATTCCAAGTCTGTTGAAATGTTAAAGCACTCAATTCGACTACTGATTCATTACCTTAAGTTTAAAGAAGTCCCTGTTCCCACCCTGTCTCTATAATTCATCTTTTAATCTGACAACGCCTGAAATGCCGATCGCTAGTTAAGCAGACTCAGGTTTTGGCAACGATGATGGATGCACTAATAACTCTGCAGTCGATCGCTTCTCTACCATTTCCTTAGTAATAGTACACCGAGTCACATCCTTGCGCGAAGGTAATTCATACATCACATCCAACATCAACTCCTCCACAATACCCCGCAACGCTCGTGCTCCGGTCTTTCTCCTAAATGCTTCCTTCGCGATCGCTCGAATTGCCTCTTCCTCAAACTCCAACTGTACATTATCCATCTGCAACAACTTTTGATATTGCTTCACCAAAGCATTCTGAGGTTTTGTCAAAATTGCCATCAGAGTCTCCTCATCCAGAGGTTCAACTACCGCCACCATTGGTATTCGCCCAATTAACTCTGGAATTAAACCAAACTTCACCAAGTCATTCGGTTCCATTTGCTTCATTAAATCTACAACTTTTCGATCCTTGGACTCCTTTTCTCCTACTTGCTGAACAAAGCCCATTGACTTTTTGCCGTTTCTCTGTTCTACTATTTTATCTAAACCAACAAAAGCCCCACCACATATAAATAAAATATTACTCGTGTCAATCTGAATACAATCTTGATAGGGATGTTTCCGACCACCTTGAGGCGGGACATTCGCAACAGTTCCCTCTAACATTTTTAATAAAGCCTGCTGTACCCCCTCTCCAGAGACATCTCTTGTTATCGAAGGGTTCTCACTCTTGCGAGCTATCTTATCTATCTCATCTATATATATAATACCCCGTTGTGCTTCCTCTACCTCTAAATCTGCCACTTGCAGAAGTCGCAGCAAAATATTCTCCACATCTTCCCCAACATATCCAGCTTCTGTTAATGTTGTCGCATCTGCCACAGCAAATGGTACATCCAATAATTCTGCCAAAGTTTGAGCCAACAATGTCTTACCACAACCAGTCGGCCCAATCAATAAAATATTAGATTTTTGTAATTCCACCTCATCTGGAGAAGACTTGCCACTTTTTTTGGCTTCTACAAAGGTCAGACGTTTATAGTGGTTATAAACTGCCACTGACAAAACCTTCTTACCTTCCTCCTGACCAATAACATGAGTATCCAGATAATTCTTAATTTCTCTAGGTTTAGGAAGTTGGGCAACTGACACTCTTTTGGCAGTACTACTTCGCTTTTGAGTAGGGGTTGTTGGTCTTGGCGTTGGAGATTGTGGCCCTGTTGTGTTAGAGTCAAAAAGCTCCTCATCTAAAATCTCATTGCACAACTCTACACATTCATCACAAATATAAACTCCAGGACCTGCTATTAACTTACGGACCTGTTCCTGAGACTTGCCACAAAATGAACATTTTAGATGGGAGTCGTATTTAGACATAACTTCCTCTTATTACATTGCGGGAACAGACTCTCCTGGTACAGGAAGATTCTGTTTAGTAATCACTTGATCGACCAAGCCATAATTTTTGGCTTCTTCTGCGGACATAAAAAAGTCGCGGTCTGTATCAACTTCTATTTTTTCTAGAGGTTGACCTGTATGAGCTGATAAAAGTTCATTCAGCTTACGTTTATGATATAAGATTTCTTTAGCCTGGATCTCAATATCTACTGCTTGACCTTGAGCCCCACCTAGAGGCTGGTGAATCATTATTCTAGAACTAGGAAGGGACATTCTTTTACCTTTTGTCCCACCAGAAAGAAGAAAAGCTCCCATACTTGCAGCTAAACCATAACAAATTGTTACTACATCAGGCCGTACCTGCTGCATGGTGTCGTATATAGCCATTCCAGCAGTAACAGACCCTCCAGGGGAGTTGATATAGAGTTGAATATCTTTTTCTGGGTCTTCAGCATCCAGGAATAGCATCTGAGCAGTAATGGTATTAGCTACATTATCGTCTACTGGGGTCCCCAAAAAAATTATTCTTTCTCTAAGGAGCCGTGAGTAGAGGTCAAAAGCTCTTTCTCCCATCCCTGATTGTTCAACTACCATAGGAACAATGTTACTAGGACCGGAGTAAACTTGTAACTTATTATAGATATTAACTAAATCATCAGAATATTGAGATATAACCATAGTCCATCAGTTTATATATAAACAAATTTTGTTTTGACTTGCTCATTTTTGATTCGTATCAATCCAAGCTGAATATTATTATGACTTAGCTTTACTAATATTGGTAGTTGGGATTACCCAACCATTCATTAATTTGAGTTTAGTTAATCTTGTTCATTATTGAGGATTTTCCACAGTAGCTACAGGTTCCGCCTCAACTTCTACAATAGTTTCTGACTCTGACTCAGTTTCTACAGGAGTTTCTGTAGCTTCATCTATTTCTGAATCTTTAGTTAGAGTTCCTTGAGGTACTAACTCTACTGTGCCATTTTCTTCCAACCATTTGATTGTTTTTTCCTTCAGTAAGTCTTCTGTGACTACTTCTCTTAATCTATCTGGATCGACATCCTTTCCTTGGAGTTGTCCCATGACTTTAGCTGACTCTGCTACAATCTCTTCTTCATTTACCTCGATTGACTCTTCCTTGGCCACTGTTTTAATAGCCCAATCTCTTTTTAATCGCTCAATTGCTTCTGGCCGCGATCGCTCTTGCATTTCTGGCAATTTATCACTACTGAACAATTCTTTAACATCTATCCCATACTGGCTCAACTCCATGGCACTTTGGGCTAACATCTGCTGAACTTCATTTTTAATTAAAGTTTCTGGTAATTCTACTTCCAGATGGTTCACCAGCTCATTTACAATGGCAATTTCCTTATTCTGTTTTGTTTGTTCCTCTTTTTCTTTGGTAAATTTTTTCTCCATGAACTCTTGTAATTCGGCTAATGTTTCAAACTCACTAATTTCTTGAGCAAAATCATCATCCAACTCTGGTAATTCTTTTTCTTTTAATTCTTTAAGAGTAATTGTAAATACTGCTGGTTTACCTGCTAACTCTGGTTCACCATATTCTTCAGGAAATTGAACGGAAATTTCTTTTGTTTCCTCTAGGTTCATGCCTACTATTCCATCAATGAACCCAGGAATAAATTGTCCTTCTTTCAAATCCATTTGATAATCTTGAGCCTTGCCTCCTGGAACTTCTTTCGGCTCTTCTCCCTCTGTATCAGATGGGATTATACCTTCAAAATCTACTATTGCCACATCTCCTAACTGAGCAGATCTTCCTTCTACGGGAATTAGTGTAGCCTTTTCAGAGCGACGTTCTTCTAGAAATTCATCTAATTGAGCCTGGTCATATTTAGCTTCTTCAGCCTTGACCACCAATCCTTTATAATCATTAACTTTAGCCTCTGGCTCTACATCCACTTTAGCTGAGAAGGCCATTTCTTTTCCTGGTTCAAAATCTTTTACTAACTCTTCAAATTCTGTAACCAGGTCAAATTGACCTATTGCATTGATTTGTTCTTGTTCTCTTGCTTTTTCTAAGCAATCATTAATGAGGTTATCTAAGGCCATAGCTTTAACATAATTTCTACCCAGCCTCTGTATCAATATTTGTCGAGGCACCTTGCCCTTTCTGAACCCAGGAATATTGGCGGTACGGATATATTTCTGAATCACCTGTTCGTAGGCATTCTTGGACATTTCTGGTGTAATCTCGATTTCCAGGCCTATTTGGCTAGCTGGAAGTTTTTCCTGGGTAACTTTCATCGGCGTTTTGTTTAAGTTAGTTAGAACTAAGTTTAAGATTATAGGCTATGATTCTATTAAGCTATATAATTATTTATGGGAATCTTAATATTCTTATTTTCTTTTTCTTGCACTATATCTTTTAGCTTACTATAAATATTTATCTACCTTCGCCAATAATGCTTTGATTTTAGGTTTTTTTTAACTTTATAGCTATTGGCAAAGTAAGTTGAGAACTCTCAATCTGTTAAAGCTACCATATTATGGTACTACTATGTATTTACTTTAAAGTGAAATGATTCATAGATTATTATTTCAGTATTCTCAAGTTGTGACATTATAATCATAATTTGCACGTAAGCATTCAGCGGTCAGTTATTAGCTATCAGCTATTAATTTTGGGGAAGGTAAAAATAATTGAGCAATTGAGACAGAATAAAAGTTACTGTTAAAGTCTCCTTCCTAAACCTGAGAAGTAATAAATAATTACTAATTGCTGATAGCTGAATGCTTACATTTGCACTGATTAAATTTAGACAACAATTTTAAAGATAAATTTTTCTGGATTTTCCTATATTTTATCTGAAGATCAATATGTTAATAGTTGATTATTTAGATAGATAGCCGAAGAAATATAATCGTAAGCATTCAGCTAGCTATCAGCAACAAGAATGTCTCCTTAAGGACAGTGTTTAAATTAACAACTGACTTTAAGGGCAAGGAAGGCAACTTTTGTAGTAAGACAATTAATAAAGCTTTTATCCTAAACTAAAAGCAATAGCTGATAGCTGATAGCTGATAGCTGACGGCTGATAGCTTACATATAATCACCTCAAACTACTACTATATCAAAGGATTAAACTGAAATATCTAAGAATATTTTGATTATATTTGACGATAGTCAGTCAGTAGGTATAGAATTAATTTAGTAATATAGAAATTATATTTGTTTTATTAAAAAAAAGATGGTGTTAGTGCCATTTACGATCAAATTATCTAATTAAGTATCTGTATATATATGAAATACCAAGCTGATTTTTAATCCTTAGTTTATCAAAATTATTTATACTAAACTAACCAATTTGTAAGGAGTAATTATATAATCTAGATGACAATCAAGTTTAATAAAAATAAAAAATATTTCTTAGTTAAGAAGATAAAAAAATTATATAAAACTATTAGTCGGTAAAATTAATGACCATAAAAAAAACTATTAAACTTAATTAAATATTATCAAAAAATCAAATTATTGAACAATTAAGGAGGACAAGAATTTGTCAGAGTTTTACAAAGTAGCAATATTAGGAGCAACTGGAGCTGTAGGTACAGAGTTGTTAGAATTACTGCAAACTAGAAATTTTCCAGTAGCAGAATTAAAACTATTGGCATCACCCCGTTCAGCAGGTAGCACTCTAAAATTTAAAGGACAAAACTTACAAGTAGAAGCTGTAACAGATGATTCTTTTAAAGAAGTAGATTTAGTGCTAGCATCAGCAGGTGCATCTACATCAAAAGAATGGGCAAAGAAAGCAGTAGAAGCTGGTGCTATAGTAATTGATAACTCCAGTGCCTTTCGTATGGACCCTAAAGTGCCTCTTGTAGTTCCAGAAGTTAACCCAAAAGCTGCGGCTCTACATCAAGGCATAATAGCCAACCCTAACTGCACAACAATATTAATGTGTGTAGCAATATGGCCTTTGCATCAAGTCCAGCCAATTAAAAGACTGGTAGTGGCCACTTACCAGTCAGCAAGTGGAGCAGGGGCTAGGGCCATGGAAGAAGTGAAAACCCAAGCTATAGAAATTTTACAGGGGAAAACTCCTGGAACAGAGATTTTTCCCTATCCATTAGCATTTAATTTGTTCCCACACAATTCCCCGTTGAATGAGCAGGGATACTGTCAAGAAGAAATAAAAATGGTTAATGAGACTCGTAAGATATTGGGAACTAACGATATCGGGATTACAGCAACTTGTATCAGGGTGCCAGTATTACGTGCCCATTCAGAAGCTGTTAATTTAGAATTTGCTCAACCATTTAGTGTAGATAGAGCTAGGGAAATATTAAGTCAAGCACCTGGAGTAACACTGGTAGAAAATTGGCAAAAAAATTATTTTCCAATGCCAATGGAAGCAAGTGGTAAAGACAACATATTAGTGGGGAGAATTCGTCAAGATATTTCTCATCCTTGTGGATTAGAATTATGGTTAAGTGGAGACCAGATCAGAAAAGGAGCTGCCTTGAATGCAGTACAAATAGCTGAGTTATTGGTGGAAAAACATTGGTTGAGGGTAGAAGCAGCAACAGTTTAGACTCAGGGTGCAGAAAACAAAAGAAAAAAAAGAGTATTCAACAATTAATAATTAATAATTAACAATTATCTATTATTGAAAAGAAGAGGATTGACTCAAAGGAAAATTTTTTCTTGTTTCTCCTTTAAAGCAGAGGGTTTAAACCTTAATTATTCGCTAAAGTTAGTTCCTATTTCTACAATGTAATGAAATGGGTTATTAACAATAGTTCAGTCATACAAAAATAAAAAAATTTTGCAGAGAGACTGTAAAGCGAAAGCGATGTTAATCTGAAAAAAAATTAGGTCTAGTAAGATAGCCCAAAAAAAAGAATAAGACCTAACAAAGCTATAAAAAAACCATAAGGAGTGCAAAGAGTGTGGTAGATTTCGGTAAAGTTATAACTGCAATGATTACGCCGTTTAATTCAGACGGTAGTGTTAACTATGAAGAAGTAGAAAAACTATCTATATGGTTGACAGAAAATGGGACAGATTCATTAGTAATATGTGGAACAACAGGAGAATCTCCAAGTTTAACATGGGAAGAAGAATATAAACTATTTCAAGTAGTTCAAAAAGCAGTAGCAGGAAAAGCTAAAGTAATAGCTGGTACTGGGTCAAACTCCACAATAGAAGCGATCGCAGCCACCGAAAAAGCTGCTAAATTAGGATTAGATGGTTCATTACAGGTGGTACCTTATTACAATAAGCCACCACAGTCAGGACTTTATGAACATTTTAAAGCGATCGCTCAAGCCACCCCAGAATTGCCAATAATGGTATACAATATACCAGGGCGTACTGGTCAAAATCTGATTCCTGAAACTGTAGCCAAACTGGCCGAAATTCCTAATATTGTTGCGATTAAAGAAGCCAGTGGTAACATAGATCAAGTAAGTCAGATTAGGCACTTGACTGCACCAGAGTTTAAGATTTATTCTGGGGATGATTCCCTCACACTACCACTTATGGCTATTGGTGGAAGTGGCGTTGTCAGTGTAGCTAGTCATTTAGTAGGAAAACAGCTACAAGAGATGATAGTAGCGTTTGAAACAGGTAAGGTACAAGTTGCTACAGAAATTCACCTAAAACTATTCAGCTTATTCAAAGCTTTATTTGCAACAACTAACCCCATTCCGGTAAAAGCAGCTCTGAATCTGCTAGAGTGGAAAGTAGGCTCTACTCGCCCTCCACTATGCGACCCGACCACTGAAGTAACTGAAAAATTATCAGCAGAAATGGGTCAACTAGGTTTATTATGAGTCAATTTCACTGGTAATAAAATTTTTCAGAAAATTAAATATCATCAATCTGAATAATGATTTAGTTACCCCCTCACTAAATCGCTAAAATCTTGAATTTTTAAGAGATTAGTTTTTCTACTTTTAACTAATGGGTATTAAAAATCAGTAATGCCAATTTTAAAAAAGAATGTTTAGAATAATTCAGGGTAATAAAAATAATTTACAGGAGATGTCTCTTTGACTAAAAAAATGAATTACAACCTAAAAAATGGTATAAAAGCTATTCATTATCACTCCTGACTCGCTCATCCAGACACCTAAGAAATAGCCTAGCTATTTATAGCAAATATTTATCAAATTGGTATATAGCAAGGAACAAGTTGATGTTTGACTTATATTGATGATGAATTTGAGACAGAAAAAAGCTTTTCCCTCTGTTTCCTGTTCCCTGCTATAACAATCTTTCAAAATCTTTCAAAGTGAACAACAACAAAAATAGGATAATTATGACAAGAAAGAAATCATCATCTGCCCTAAAAATTATTCCTCTGGGTGGACTACATGAAATTGGTAAAAACACCTGCGTATTTGAATATGATGACGAAATTATTCTGCTTGATGCAGGATTAGCTTTTCCTACTGATGGAATGCATGGTGTAAATATCGTCTTACCAGATGTAACTTATCTGACTGAAAATCATCATAAAATCAAAGGTATGATTGTCACCCATGGTCACGAAGATCATATTGGTGGTATTCCTTTCCATTTGAAAAATGTAGAAATTCCTGTCATCTATGGACCAAGATTGGCAATGGCTTTACTTTACCCAAAACTAGAGGAAGCAGGAGTCCAAAATCGCACAAAATTAAGGACTGTTCGTCCACGTGATATTGTCCGGTTAGGCAGACATTTCAGTGTTGAATATATTCGTAATACTCACTCAATGGCGGATAGCTTTACAGTCGCCATCACAACACCAGTGGGAGTAGTTATCCATACAGGTGACTTCAAAATTGACCATACTCCTGTAGATGGAGAAAATTTTGACTTTCAAAGGTTAGCAGAGTATGGAGAAAAGGGAGTTCACTGCTTATTAAGTGATTCCACAAATTCAGAAGTACCCGGTTTCACGCCTTCAGAAAGGTCAGTTTATCCAAATTTAGACCGAGTATTCGCCAACGCTCCTGGACGTTTAATGGTTACAACCTTTGCATCTAGCGTACATAGATTACAAATAGTTCTAGAGCTAGCAAAAAAACATGGTAGGTTGGTGGCAACAGTAGGGCGATCGATGCTGAATGTGATTGCTCATGCTCGCAATCTTGGTTATGTTAAGTGTGAAGATAGTTTGTTTGTACCTCTACATAGCGTCCGAAGTGTACCTGATGAGAAACTATTGATTCTGACTACAGGTTCTCAAGGGGAACCAATGTCAGCACTAACTCGTATTGCTAAGGGTGAACATAGGCAAATAAAAATTCGTAAAGGAGATACAGTTGTATTCTCTGCCAACCCTATTCCTGGTAATACGATCGCTGTTGTTAACACCATTGACAAACTAATGATGTTAGGAGCAAATGTGATCTATGGTAAAGATAAGGGTATCCATGTTTCTGGTCATGGTTGTCAGGAAGACCAAAAATTAATGTTAGCACTTACTCGTCCTAAGTTCTTTGTACCGTTTCATGGTGAGCATCGGATGTTAGTTAAACACAGTCAAACTGCTCAAAGTATGGGGGTTTCTCCAGAAAATATGGTAGTGGTACAAAATGGTGATGTGGTGGAATTAACTAAAGATTCTATCGGTGTTGCAGACCAAGTACCTTCTGGTATTGAACTGCTAGATAATTCTCGTTCTGGTATGGTTGAAGACAGCATCTTGAGAGAAAGACAGCAATTGGCAGAGGATGGTGTTGTGACTGTAGCGTTGGCAGTGAATTCGGATGGTAAATTGATTGATAGACCTCAATTCGATTGGTGTGGTGTGGTAAGTGCTATGGAAATATCACAAATGCGCGAACTGGTTATCAAGACATTAGAAAATAGTTTGAGCAATAACTGGTTTGAGTATGCTAAGTCAAATAATACTCAAGTTAATTGGTCTGGATTGAAAAAGGATCTTGAATGTGCTGTTCAGCAAATGTTGAGACGAAAGCTTCAAGGTCAACCTTTGCTAGTTTTCTTAATGCAAACTCCAGAAGCAGGAGATATACAAGATAGAAGTGTAGAAGAGAAAGTAGAGCAGAAAAAAGAACTGCCTATACCCAAAACACCACTGGGAAGACGGAAACGTCGGTCTACTGCAGCAAAAGTAGCATCTTAATGAACTCAGAAGGCAGAAGGGTTAGAGAGTAATTTTAAAAACGGACTTTTGATAACCGGATCTGGTATAAGGTGCGTTGCAACGCACCCTAAAGTTAGTTACTCCTGACTCCTCCCTTATTAACTACTGGTACTAGATGTACTAGGTGTCTTCTGTGACTCTGGTCTTTCTTCGGCCAAAATTGCCCCTTCTACAGGACAAACACTTAGGCAAATTCCGCAGTCAATACAGGTATCAAAATCTATCCAATACCAATCAGTTCCCTTAGTATTTTTACCAGGTCCTTCATGGATACAAGCGACAGGACAAGCTCCAACACAGTCAGCAACACCTTCGCAAATATCAGTAACAATTGTATGTGGCATTTTTATTATTTTATCAAGTCAAAACTAAAAATTTCTAAGGGATATTTCTCTGTTGTAATATAGAATCCAGTTATATAGTATATGTTGATAATTCTATAATTACTTCAAGCCTTAAATTTCCCCTACTCTCACACTCCCAACTATATAATTAACTATTCAACCGAACATGATATAACAGGAGAGTTAAGTCGATATTTTTTCTAGAAAATATCAACTTTCTCCACCAATAATATCATGTCCGGATAATTAGGGTTTGCTGAAAAAGTATGAGTGGTAAGAGTAGGAGTCAGGAGCCAGAATCCAGAATCGAGGAGGAATGGGAATTATAGAAGAGGTAGTTGGAAGGATCGTCCCTTAATTTTTCTGCCACAATCTACCCAAAGTATGCTCATTTTTGAACCGGAACTACCTAAAAGCTAGAACTTTTTGATACCTGAAAATATTCAAACCTTTATGTGTAAAGACGTTGAGATTTAATCAGCAAGCCCTAATTAGCAATAGAACTCAATTCCACTGACACGTTAACGTTTGCGATAGCATTCCGTAAGGAAAGTTGTGCGCCAGCAAACAAAAAACTTTCTCCTTTTCCTCCTCTTTATTCTTCTTTCTTCCCTCCTGAGTCCTTACTTCCCCTCCTGGGAGGGGTTAGGGGTGGGTTTACTCCTGACTCCTCCGTCGTTTATTTATAAGTATTCAACCGAACATGATATAATAGCCTAATTTAACTTTTTCAAAAATGCTTCATAAGTTTGAGATTTGGAGCCAAAAACATAATTAGGAGAAGAAACTGTAATATCTGTACCACCTACTTTTCTGAGATGATTAATTGCTGGTAACAACATTTCTTGTTTCACTACAATTGTGGCAGCATACCAATCATTTTTCTTCCCAGAATATACTTTAGCAATAGTCGGTCCTTGTAAACCAGTAATGCCACTTAATCCACTTTTATTCATTAACAAATCACCTATTTCATCTGCCGACTTTCCATGCACATTTGCAGTTATCGACACATATTTTTTTGACTCCATCTGAGCTTCAATTAACTCTAAAAAGACCTTAGTTGTTTCCAACTTAGCTTCACTTTCTTGTAACAAACGTTTATTACCAATTAAACAAGCTTGAGACTTAAGAAGTGTGCCTCCTTCAATTCGCTTTAAACGATTTTCTCTCAGAGTTGTGCCAGTGCTAGTTACATCAGCAATCATATCAGCATATCCCATACTTGGTGCGGCTTCCATTGCTCCTTGGACTGCTACTAAGGAAAAATGTACAATTAACTTTTCATACAACCATTTTCGAGTCAGGTTATTATATTTTGTAGCAATTCTGAGATTTTTGCCTTTCTCTTTAAATAGTAAAGTTAGCTCTGCTAAATCTTCTATGGAAGACACATCTACCCAACTCTCAGGAACGGCTAAAACAACTTCACATTTACCATAACCTAATTTATCCCAAATAACTATTACATCATCATCGGATTGACTTTCTTCACAAACTACGTCATAACCTGTAATTCCTAAGTCAACACTTCCTTCTTCTACTTTTGTAAAAATATCTGCTGCTCTTTGAAATAATACTTTTACTTGTGGCAAGGCAGGAATAGAGCCGAAATATTGTCTTTCACTGGGTCTAGATACAGTTAAACCACAAGCGGACAATAAGTTCATGGCTCCTTTTTCTAATGCACCTTTACTGGGTAAGGCTATTTTTAAAATTTGCTCGGTGGTCATTTTAGTTATCAGTTATTAGTTATCAGTACCTCTGCAATAAGGAGGCTTTAAATCTGGAATATTCTCTTTTTTTTATCCCCTTAAAAGAGGAGTCTATTTACCAGAATTTTTCGGTCATTTGATTTAAGCATTTCCTGCGGAATGCGCTCCCATTCAGCTATTAGTGGTCAGCTCTTCGGTGCGGGATACGCTCCCATTCAGCTTTTTAATGAATGAAGTAAAAATTCGTTTAACTTAATACTACATTTTCCACCCATAAATTGAAGCACAAGAAAGACTTGTTTTGAGTTTTTAACCCATACAATTCAAGCTAATGAATCGGTGGTCATTTCAGTTATCAGTTATTAATTATCAGTACTTCTGCAATAAGGAGGCTTAAAATCTGGAATATTCTCTTTTTTTATCCTCATAAAAGAGGAGACTATTTACCAGAATTTTTCTGTCATTTGATTTAAGGGGATTAATTTTTCAGTAATTCAACTATTTCTAACTTTTTTTACTACTTCATTTAATTCCAAATTTTGCTTTTCCCCAGATTCTAGGTTTTGCAAAAGCACTTTACTATCTTGTTGTTCTACAGAATTTAAAATAATTAAAAATGGAACATTATGCTTAATTGCATACTCAATATTATTTTCAATATTTCTCCCGATAATATCAGTTTCTATCCGCAAACCTAGCTTTCTTAATTTTTCGGCAATTTCGACAGTATAAACATAATCATCTGAACTAATAGCAACTACCAAAATTTCGACAAATTGATAATTATTGATATTCAAATGAGATTTTTCAGCTAATACTTGTCTGAGTTCTTCTATTACATAAGAAAAACCAGTTGCAGGAGTTTCTTTTTGACCTCCTAAACTAACAACTAAATCATCATATCTACCACCACCACATAATTTTCTTTCTCCTAAGTTACTGTCAGAAATTTCAAAAACCATACCTGTATAATATTGGAGACCACGACTAATTCCAAGATCTATACTAATGCGATTTTTGTCTACATTAAAGGCATCTAAACTTTGAAGAATATCTTGTAATTGTGTTAAGCCATAATCATCAATACTGTAAGCTGAAAGTAGTTTTTCTGTTTCTTTTAAAATAGCATTGGGATCTCCTTTTAGTTGACTCAATTCCGTCATAAATTCTAATGCTTGATTGAGCTGTTTAGTTTGGTTTTGATGTTTGATTTTCACTAACAAACGGTCAACTATTTCTTCAGGTTCGCGAGTGCTTGAGAGTTCGATATTCATACTTTCGAGAAACTCAAAAATGGCTGTTCTCGCCTCCTCTTCTTCTAGATTTTGTAGAAGGTCTGTGATTTTTTTTGTCGTAATATTTTTGCCTGGTTGTTGTTGAGCAGAAGTATTTTTTTGAAACGCTGGATAAATTTCAGAGAGTAAATTTTCTACTGTTTGTTTACCTTCTTTTCTCAGAGTTTCCATTTGAGTAAGTAGAAAACTACGAAGACGAGTATCTAACTCAAGATGGTCGAGGAATTTGTTAATAATTCCAACATGACCAATAAACATTTGATATTCAGTTAAACCTAAGCGGTCTAAACCTTGACAGGCCATAGAAATAACTTCCGCATCAGCGATCGCCCCTTTAGCCCCAATTAACTCTATTCCCATTTGGGTAAATTGACGATATCTCTCTTTCTGGGGCTTTTCATAGCGAAATACTGGCCCTGTATAATAAAGTCTTACTGGCAGGGGTATTTCTTGGAAGTTGTCCAAATAAGCGCGGACCACTGAAGCAGTAAATTCTGGCCTGAGACAGAGGCGACGGTTACGATAAATAAAGTCGTAGAGGCGAGAAACTATGTCCTCGCCAGATTTTTTCAGATAGAGTTCGGTATATTCTATGAGTGGCACATCTATGGGTCGGTAGCCATAAGATTCAAAACTACCACTTAGTGCATTTTTGATTTGTTTATCAATGTGATAGGTGTTTGGCAGAATGTCCCTGACACCTCTGACTCGTTCTACTTTTGTAGTTTGCATAGACAAAATATAAAAGATTGTAGTTTTCTCATCGCAATTTTGACAAGAGAGCTTCTACTAGATGATTTTATTTCTCTTTTGTCAAGAAAAATTGATATAGCAGAAGAAAGAAGGAAGAAGGAAAAAGGAAGAAGGAAAAGTATTAGTTTGTCTGAGTTTTAAGCTGTCTATCTGTCCTAACTTTCTGCTTCGACTACTATATTTTTTAATGTTTCTAGTTGGCAAGCGATCGCTACCCTTATACACTGATAGCTGATTTTTGTCTATATTCAAAAAAAATAATTATGTATTCAAACCTCCCTAATAGCTGGTTTCGTGTTGCCAGAAGTGAAGATTTATCTACCAAAGGAGTAATACCACTTCATTACTTCGGAAAAGACTTTGTACTATTTCGTACAGAAGATGGCAAACCTCATATTTTTGATGCTCACTGTCCTCACTTAGGCGCTCATCTTGCTCATGGAGGTAGAATACAAGGCCAAACTCTGAGATGTCCTTACCACGGTTGGCTCTGGGATACAAATGGACAATGTGCTGCTATTCCTTATCCAGATAAACCTAAACCCAAAGCGAAAATACAGAGCTGGCCTGTACTTGAACTTAATGGTCTCATAATGATGTACCATCACCATCAAGGAAAACTGCCAGACTGGGAAATACCTCAAATACCAGAACTAAATTCGGTCGAATGGACTCCCCTACGTTTAGTCCGTCAGTGGAAAGTCCGCACTACCCTTCAAGATTATATGGATAACAGTGTAGATGTCTCTCACTTATATAATTTGCACAGCCGTACTTTTAAAAGCGCTCATAGTCATGGGGTAGAAATTGACGGACCAATTTTAACTCATAGAATGTCTCAGAAATATAATTTATCTTCTTTAGCAGCAGGAAAATTAGTATTAGAAGATGGCTCAGTTACTACTATTTATTACGGACCTGCTTATGATGTGAGTTTTTACTGGACAGAAGGAAAATTAAAGCTAGGTTTGTTAACTATTTTTACAGGAACACCAATAGATAATGAGTATCTTGATATTGCAATATTTTACAGTGTGAAGAAAGTTCTACCTTTTCCTTTAAGCTTGATTTTAAATAAGATGTTAAAACAGGATGTCTTAGAAACTTTTGAACAAGATGTGAGTATTTTAGAGAATAAAAAAGATATTCATAATCCACCTTTATATCAAGATGATGGTCCTGTGCGTCAATCTCGAAGTTGGGCGGGTCAATTCTACTCATAAAATTCTTGGATATCAGATACTTCAGTTTAAAAATAAAAAACTATATTTTACAATTTTTGATAGATTAATTCGCACCAATTCTTGGTAACAATTTCCTGAATCAATAATATAAAATACTTTAAATTTTTGATAAAAAGTTAGAATTTAATTAGGGCTTGGTGATTAATTCTCAAAGAATTGACATATAAAAGCTTTAGCCTTTTTAGGTCGAAAAAAGTGCCAGTTTTTTGGTCTATAGAGCTGCAAAAAGTTAGCATTTTCATTGGGCGAGGACGAAAAAATCAAGGAAAAATTCTTTCGGCTAACTCCTCTATGATTTCCGTTTCTCCTGACTCCTGTACGGGTAATTCATGTTTGCGGAGCATTCCGTAGGAAATTACCCCTACTCCTGCCCTTATCCATAAGACTTTTTCAGAAAACCCTAATTATTTATCACTAGGAATATTTTGCTCCCATGCTTGAATTCCGTATGACAATTTGAAGAATCTATAAAAATTTGCTTAAGTAATTACTGGAATGATACTATGTCAGTTTAGTAATATTTCTAGTTAATTCTGCTTAGTTAGTTAGCTCTAAATCTGTTTATCTAAGCAATGAAAATTATTTCACCTTAATCGGTAAAGATTCAATAAATCCCCAATCAAAACAATGGAATTAATCATATCATTGCTCATTACTTTGGTGGCATTCCTTATAGCTTTGAAAAGTCCTAATATTGCGGGGGAAAAAGAAAGAAAAAAAGTACGCGCCCTCGCTCTATTAATTGGTTCTTTGGCTGCGATAATTTCCATTTATCAAACAATAAGTAAGTTTTTGGTAATTATGCCAGCAGGTAAATGTAGGTGTGGTATAAATACTTGGTAATGTTTCTGAATCTACGCTTACCCCTGGTCTTCACTTAGTTAACCCCCTTGCTCAAATAATAAAATTTTCTACTCGACTCAAAGATTTAAAAGAAACTGTTACTGCTACATCCAAAGAAGGATTAAACTTTCAAATAGATGTTAGCCTTCAATATAAAATTGACCCTAAACAAGCAGGACAAATATATGAAAATATTGGTTTAGAGGAAAAAGAAATTATTATTTCTCGATTCCGTTCCCTAATTCGGGAAATTACTTCCAACTATGAATCTAGAGATATTTATAGTGAAAAAAGACAGGAAATAGCCAAAAGTTTACGTAAAAAACTTACTCAATAGTTAAATCCTTTGGGTTTTATAGTTGAGTCAGCTTTATTAAGAGATATTTCATTACCTAGAAATATTCAACAAGCAATTCAAGAAAAATTAAAGGCAGAACAAGAAAGCCAGCGAATGCAATTTGAATTAGAAAAAGCACCTCAAGAGGCAGAACGAAAAAAAATAGAAGCTCAAGGTATGGCAAATGCTCAAAAATTACTTTCTCAAGGATTAACTGAACAAGTCTTGAAGTTAAAAGCTATTGAAGCTACTGAAAAGTTAGCAGCTTCTCCTAATACAAAAGTGGTTATTATTGGTGGGGGCGAAGATAGATTACCTATTATTTTACAACAAAGATAAAAGATAAAAACTGCTGTCTCAAGTTTTTTCCAAATTCATGTACTATATTTTGTCGTGCGGAATTTTAATTTTAATCAAGACCGCTTTGAAGAAGGAGACAGGAGACAGGAGACAGGAGACAGGAGGAAAGTTACATGGGGATTCGCTCCCCCAAGTAATTTTGAACACCCCCGTTGACGGTGGGGTATTAAACCCACAAAGAAAATGATAATTTTCAGATAAAACAGCCCATATCAATGATACAGGCTGTAAAAAAATATCAACATTCTCTAAGTTTATAGAGAAATTTGTCTAATGTTATAGTGAATATTATTCACTAAATATTTTCCCAAAGA
The DNA here is from genome assembly GCF_010692685.1 of Okeania sp. SIO2F5. Taxonomy (NCBI): domain Bacteria; kingdom Bacillati; phylum Cyanobacteriota; class Cyanophyceae; order Oscillatoriales; family Microcoleaceae; genus Okeania; species Okeania sp. SIO2F5. The sequence goes on from NZ_JAAHGU010000001.1 coordinate 17,024, forward strand.
TAACTATTTAACTGTTACCTTAGCTCCTGCATCTTCTAATTGCTTCTTAATATCTTCAGCAGCTTCTTTAGCAATACCTTCTTTAATTGGCTTAGGTGCAGACTCTACCAAATCTTTTGCTTCTTTCAGACCCAAACCTGTAATGGCACGAACCACTTTAAGAATAGCAATTTTCTTATCTGAAGGAAACTCTTCAAGAATTGCATCAAACTCAGTTTGCTCTTCAGCTTCTTCTGCTGGAGCTGCTGCTCCTCCAGCACCAGGCATACCCATAGGCATCATCATGCCACCAGCAGGAGCTGCTGCACTAACACCAAAAGCTTCTTCTATTTGTGAAACTAATTCAGATGCTTCGAGCAAAGAAAGAGACTTAAGTTGTTCTAGAATTTCGTCGGTTTTTGCAGACATTAGTAATCTCCTTTTTTTTGTTAGTTTGCGGTTATTTTTTTGCTAGAATTTCGACTTTTTTATTACCTTTAATATAGTTAAATTACTGGAATTATTCTCATAATAAAACTGATAGGATATTAGTCAAAAATTCATGTTGTTTGTGTTAGGCACCATCGCCTTGTTGTTCTTTTTCTGAAATTGCTTTAATAGCTCTATTTACAGAAGCTGGAACCTCATTAATACCAGTGGCAAGTTGAGTAGGTACAGCATTTAGACCAACAGCCAACTTAGTAGCTATACTGTTGAGAGCACCAGCCACTTTAGCAAGTAACTCTTCCTTAGATGGTAGATCGGCGATCGCTTTAACCTGGTCTTGATCCAGCAGTCGCCCTTCCATCACGCCACCCTTAAATTCTGTTTTTTTGGTGGTTTTTTGGAATTCTTGGTACGCCTTGATAGCACCGCCGATATCATCTTTTAGGAATAGGAAAGCGTTAGATCCTGCCAGCAACTGTTCCATAGGTTGCCAGTTGGCATCTTCTTTAACTGCTATTCCCATCAGAGAATTTTTAGCTACAGAGCAACAGCTACCAGTAGGCAGTAGTCGTCTACGCAGGTCTGTAATTTCTGCCACGGATAGTCCGTGATAATCAACTACAAGTGCTAGCTGACTTTCACTCAAGTTTTGCTTGATGTCTGCCAACATCTCTTGTTTTTGTTCCTTCGTTTTGCCCATATTTATCACCTCCTTGACAAACCAAAAACCCTGGCGGACTATACTATCTGCCAGGGCAAAGAATTATGAATCCAAAACAAGTAACTTATTAAAGATTTCGACAAAAATCCCTTATACCTGTTTTTGAATTGTTAATCCTTGAACCTCGGCAGGAAATTAAGCTATTAGCACCTGCTGTCTTAAGCTCTTTGATTTTAATTATTTTAGCTTGAGAAATCTTATTTAACTAGCTATCAGCGATTAGCCATTAGCCATCAGCTTTTATTGCTTTGGGTAAAAATACCCGGTTTCCAACCTGCCGGATAGCCCTTGGACAAGTTAAAATCTCCTTTCCTTTCCGGAATGCTCAGCAAACGAAGGCATCTCAAAAAAAATCTGCTGAAAGCTGACCACTCATTTAATATAGATTAAGCTTCTGCTGTTAATTTTAGATCCCGCAGGGCACTAACTTCAATTTCAATTGATGGTCCCATTGTTGCTGATACATATATACTACGCCAATAGCGACCTTTTGCACCAGAAGGACGGTTACGGTCAATACAATCTTGTAAAGCCTTTAAGTTGATCAGCAAATCTTCTACAGAAAAAGAAGCTTTACCAAACATAACGTGAACTATACCTGTGCGGTCGGCTCTAAATTCTAACTTACCTGCCTTAAACTCGTCAATAGCTTGTGCCAGATCGAAAGTTACAGTACCGCCTTTAGGAGATGGCATTAAACCTCTCGGTCCTAATAAACGCCCTAGTTTAGCTACTTTAGGCATCACATCAGGTGTAGCGATCAAGGTATCAAAATCCATCATCCCTTTGCTAATTTCTTCAATTAGCTCCTCCGATCCAGCTAAGTCCGCTCCTGCGGCCAGAGCCTCGTTAACTTTTTCACCTTTGGCAATGACTGCAATTCGGACGGTTTGACCAGTTCCTTTGGGTAAGGCCACTGTAGTTCGTAGCTGTTGATCTGTATACTTAGGATCGATCCCTAAGCGAATATGAGCTTCTGCTGCTTCTGAAAATTTTGCTGTAGCTGTTTCTTTTAAAACTTGAAGCGCCTCTTCAGGTTCATAAGGTCGCTCTTCTACTTTTTTTCTCAGTTCTTCTAATCTACGAGAGACTTTTTTTGGCATTTTATTCTCCTGGGGTACTTAACGAAGCTCTGCTTCTCCCCCTAATATCAATTTACTTTTGTTTCTATTTCTACTTTAGAATGCAGATATTTCGGAATTGGATTAATTAATCAAATCAATCCGCAATAGTAATACCCATATTTCTAGCTGTGCCTCCTACAATTTTCATCGCAGCTTCAATGTCATTAGCATTGAGGTCTGGCATTTTTGTTTGGGCTATTTCTTGCAATTGAGCTTTTGTAATTGAGCCTACCTTTGTACGATTTGGTTCACTTGAACCACGTTCTACACCTGCTGCTTTTTTAATTAAGACTGCTGCAGGAGGGGTTTTCAGAACAAAAGTAAAACTACGGTCTTCATAAACCGAGATTTCTACTGGAACTACTGTACCAGCTTGGTCTGCAGTTTTGGCGTTATACTCTTTACAAAACGCCATAATATTCACACCATGCTGACCTAAAGCAGGACCTATAGGCGGAGAAGGGTTAGCCTTTCCCGCCGTAATAGCCAACTTGATCAGCGCCACGACTTTTTTTGCCATTATTTATGCTTTTCTACCTGATTAAATTCTAATTCTACTGGCGTATCTCGTCCAAAAATGGATAATAGCGCTTTCAATTTACCTCTTTCTGGACTTACTTCAATTACATCACCTTCAAACTCTTTGAATGGCCCTGAGAGAACTGTAATATGATCTCCTTCTGCCACTGTCACCTTGAGCATTGGGTCTTGCTCTTGAGCTCGTTTAAAGACTCTTTCTACTTCTGAAGGACTCAGTGGTAAAGGTTTAACATGACCACGACCCCTTCCATAGCGACGCTTTTGTTCAGCCCCTACAAAGTTAATCACATTTGGGGTACCTTTGACAACCTGCCATGCTTCGTCATCAATTGTCCATTTTTTTTGTTCCTCTATCCAATTTAGCCTCATTTGTACTAATACATAGCCAGGAAAAACTTTTTCTTCACTATGTTGGCGACTGCCATCTTTACGAAGCCTAACTGCGGGTGTATGAGGTATTTCTATTTTAAATATTTTATCTGCAACATCAAGAGTTTGAATACGCTGGGTTAAATTAGCCTTAACTCGTTTTTCGCAACCAGAGGCAACTTGTACTGCATACCACCGTAATTCTCCTTTGAGAAACTCTCTGGGCTTTTCTTCCCCCTGGTTTGATTGCGTTGTGTCTTGTGTTTCTTCAGGATATAATTTCATCCAAACACCACCCCAGCTGCCCAACTAAAGAACTCATCTACTAGATAAATGATTGTTGCCGAGAGAATAACCATTAACAGTACAGCAACAGACTCACTGATGAGCTGCTCTCTGCTTGGCCATACTACTTTATCTAGTTCTTCTTTTGTTTCTTTGAAAAAAGCTAGAAGCTGGAAACTTTCCTTGTTTTCTTGTACTCTAACTTCCTCTTTTTTGGCCACAATAACTTATCTCCCTAAGTTTTGGATTTTCAATTTATTTACTTATACTTAATTGTTGGGATTTTTTACTGTATTTACTGTATAGTCTTCCCAAATACTATTGCTAATGGTTGTTTTATAGATTCAGATTCTTAGTTCATCGGTAGGACTTAGAATCTCAAGGAAGATTCTGATAATATTACATTTATACACTGGAGTCTCAGCAATCTACTTACTATAGCACAAATATTGTCCGCAATTAATAACTGCTTTTGATGTCAGCGACAGCAGTAAAATTCGCATAGAAATAATTAGGAAACCTTTGCCTTAGTAAAAATTCTCTATACAAAAATATTATTGGTTAATTTTGGGTAGATATAAAAATATCTACGATGAAAGAATATCTTGATTAACTTTAAGTATTAAGCGCGCCCTGGAGGACTCGAACCCCCGACATCAGGTTTTGGAGACCTGCGTTCTACCAACTGAACTAAGAGCGCATCGTTGAGGCCTTAGATTAAATCTTAATGACCTCTACTTTATCTAGTATAACATAACTTTTCATCAAGTTCCAAATAATTTCTTAAACTATCTTGGAGACTATAAAGGACGATCGAATCTTTGCTTGACACGGGTGGCCTTACCAATACGTTCTCTCAAGTAGTAAAGTTTAGCTCTACGCACCTTACCTCGACGGATTAGTTTTATACTAGCAATTCTAGGAGAATGGAGCAGAAATACCCTTTCTACTCCTACACCTTGGAAAACACGACGAACTGTAATAGTTTCATTGATTCCTCCATTCCGCATGGAGATTACAGTACCTTCGTAGGGCTGGACTCTTTCTTTTCCTCCTTCTATAATTTTGACTCCGACTTTTACAGTGTCACCTACATAAATTTGAGGCAATTTCTTTTTCGAGCCTTGTTTGAGGTTTTCTATTTCCTCGGCTTCAATTGAGCGAATGATTTCTTGGGCTGTCATAATACTCTTTAAAACTCACAATCTATTACTATATATCAATTATTATGAGCAATGCAAGCAGCAACAAAATGATGAAAGACTGCCCATTCCCGATCAAATATTAGTTTTGCTAGTTTGATGATTATACCTTGGACCTCTTCGTCAGTATTTGAGTCAAGGAAAAGTATCTCAGTTAAAAAATAAACTTTCCGCATTAAAGCTTAATCATCATGTAATGTGGAGATATCGTGGAGGTAATATGTCCCCAATTTTATAGCTAAATTCAGTTAAAGAATAGTCATATCGATAAAAATGGGACATTATTCATTCAAGTATATATATGAAAGAAACTGTCAAAGTTGACATCCTCTCCGGCCTAAAGGCGCTGATATTCCTACTGAACGATAGATTTCGGTGGGTTGACGTTTTGCTCAGGCAGAGCTGCGGCTAACATCGAATGCTGCTAAGTATTGTGTTAGTAATTGCGCTTTCCTCCGCGTCCGTTTAGAGTTTCCAAAATTCTCAGCTCCTCCGGATCAGGGCTGCCCCTAGGAAACTAATTTAAAGATTATAGCATATTTTCTGCTACAGAAATCTTAGGAAAAGTCCTCCTTTGAGGACGAGGCTTCAGACGCAATTTTCCGGTGAAGTACCCAACAGCAAACTTTGTTTATAGTGGGCTTTCTAATTCAACAGCCAATGCCTAAATACAAGGGAAGCAAATACTCATCTTCCACAGGCTAATTGTTGAGATTCACTTAGTTATCGAGATTAATACTGGAGTTCCAGCATTTATTATATTAAAGCACAATCAATTCCCGCGATTTATTAGGGGCTGTGTGGGGAATTACTGCCACATATTTATTAGTTCTGCCCCAATCCCAACGTACCTTATGGAGTGGGACTTTTCGCGGTATTAGTTAAAAGACCTATAGGGAAAATGAATACTCAACCCCCAAATCAGGGAGCCGAAACTCCCAAATCACCAGAAGAAGTCCTGAAATTAGTGATTCAAGACTTAGATAGTTTTCGCCAAAATCTGACAAATCAGTTAAGCCAAGATGTATACAGACTGAGAGTCGAGAAAGAACAGCTTAATGAGGATATCAGTAAATTACGAAAGCAATATGAACAGTTGCAATCTAAACAACTCGAATCTTTATCTCAGCGACAAATAGCCCAGCAACAATTATGGCTTAAACAATTAGCCCAGGTTTTGGCTAATAACTTACAAAAACAGTTAGGCCAAAAAATTAGAGATTTAACGGAGAGTGTCGATCCGGGACTACAACAAGCTGGTATTCCAGGGGGAGAGTTACCAATGACTAATCCTTCAAATAACTATTATGGGACTACTAATGAATTTGGAGATTCTTTATCTGGTGTTGTGACTGGAACATTTGAGGCATTAAAACAGGAGTTGGATAGTTACCAAAGTGACCTTTCTGTACAGTTAAATAGTATGCGTAGTATGGAACAGCAGGGTGAGGTCATTCTAGAAGCTTTGGTCAGTCGTCTTCAAGCACAACTGGAAAATAATAATACAGTTTCATCTAGAACTTATGAAGTTTCTCAGTCTGGGTCTAACAACTCAGCAAATACTACTTCTTCAGGAAAATCAATGTTGACGACATCTCCTGTGGAGTCCTCAGAAGTATCCCCTAAGTCCAAAACTGAGTCTACTGCCAAACCTAAAAAATCTGCTTCTCAAGTTCAAGTAGGTTTAATTTTAGCTTTACTTTCTGCAGCACTGTTATCTTTATTTAATGTTTGTATTAAAGTTATCCTTAATACGCCTCCACAACCTAGTACAATTTTCGGCTTATTTCCGGTGGAAGGGTTGATAAATCCTAATGTTGGTAATTCTTTGTTAATTTTATTACTACGACTCATTGTAGTAATGTTGTTGATGCCTATAGTCGCAACATTTCTCTATCCTGCGGTTTGGAGCGATATTGAGCGCCTGATCAAATCCAAAGATTTTTCTTTATGGTGGAAGGTTATTGGTAGTGCTTTCTTTTTGTTCTTATCTCAGGTATTAATATATATTTCTATAGGTAATATACCTACTGCTATTGCTATTACAATTTTCTTTATTTATCCAATTATTACTGTTTTAGTATCTTGGGGATTATTTGGCGATCGCCCTTCTATGATAAGAATTTTTGCTATGGTTCTGATTGTTATAGGAGGGTTTTTAGCTCTTCCTAGTGGAGAGGGTGATTATCAACAAGGAATTTTGGCTGCTGTGGGTGCTGGAATTACTTTTTCTGGATATGTTATTCTCACACAAATGTCAGCAGGAAAACTTCATCCTATTCCTTTTAGTTTAGTGAACTTTGCCGGAATTTTTGTATTTTCTGCTTTAGGTTTGATGATGCCTTTACCGACAGAATGGTCAGTTAATATTAATATGAACCCTAGTGTTAATGTATGGTCTGGTTTAATTGTTAGTGGTATTATTCTGGGAATTTTAACACTTTCTAGCTATGTATTAAATAGTTTTGCTATTAGATTTGCTGGAGCTGCAAGAGCATCTATAATTGGTACTTCTGGTCCGGCATTGACTGCTTTATTTGCTCTTTTGGTTATTGGAGAAGTTTTATTATTAAAACAAATTTTGGGAATGTTATTGGTGATTATTGGAGTTGCTGCGATGAGCTTTGAAAGAATGTTTGCAGCAAGGCAAAAAACAAGTTAATTTTGTTTCAAAAATCCTGAAAATTACAAGTGTAGGAGTCAGGAGTCAGGAGTCAGGAGTAGAGAGTAGTGAGGAGAAACAAGGAATTAATTAGAAGATAGTCAGATATATTTGTTCCTTGATTTTTCTGCTATTATTCTGCCTTATATCCTAATTTTTTGAGGGTTTTCAACTGAAAACCAGGGTTTTTTTTCTACCTAAAAAGGCTAAATTATTTATCTGTCAGTGCTTTTAGATTTAATCGGTAAGCCCTGTTTAGGTGTTGCTGTAATGGTAATAATATTTATTATTGATGGAATGTACAATTGTGATTTTTTCAGATAAATTCCAGACAAAAAATATTCAACATTCAACAACACCAAAACATCTAAATATTGTCGAACTTTAGATGTTCCGCAAAAACTTTAAAAATAGCATTGGTCCAACCAAAGCCATTAACAGATGGACCATAACAGCCATCTCCAGCAATTTCCGCTATATTCACGACATTATACTTTTCCCAGAGGCTGTGTTCCTTGAAAAACTGGCGATCGCCATCCCATAAATACTGAATTGATGAATTTTTTCGTTTTTTTGCCCTCTCTTCCCACTCAGCTACAGAATCATTTTGTCCAAGAATTTTTTTAGTTTTAGCAATATAAAGCCTAAAACCTAGACAAAGCAAGATTTTTCCTTCTGCCTTCTGCCCTCTGCCTTCTGCCTTTTGCTATAGGTACGGTTTCCACGAACTAGCACTCTACCTCACCGAGTGCTAAATTTTTATTTGGAAGCAATAGGAGAAAGTATATGGCCAAGATTGTAGAATTTAATGATAAATCCAGACGCGCTCTAGAGCGAGGAATAAATTCCCTAGCTGATGCAGTCCGAATCACTATGGGTCCAAAGGGTAGAAATGTATTATTAGAGAAAAAATTTGGCGCACCACACATAGTGAATGATGGGATTACCGTAGCCAAAGATATCGAACTAGAAGACCCTCTAGAAAATACAGGTGCTAGACTTATTCAGGAAGTGGCATCCAAAACAAAAGATATTGCTGGAGATGGCACAACTACCGCTACAGTTTTAGCTCAATCTATGATTAGAGAAGGTCTCAAAAACATCACTGCTGGTGCAAACCCAGTAGCAGTGCGTAAAGGGATTGAAAAAACCATTAATCAGCTAGTCAAAGAAATAGAAGCAGTTGCTAAACCAGTAGAAGGAGGAGCGATCGCTCAAGTAGCTACGGTCTCTGCTGGTGGCGATGCAGAAGTAGGACAAATGATTGCTGAGGCAATGGATAAAGTGACTAAAGATGGGGTAATCACTGTTGAAGAATCTAAGTCTCTCTCTACAGATTTAGAAGTTGTTGAAGGGATGCAAATCGACCGTGGTTATCTTTCTCCATACTTTATTACTGACCAAGATCGGTTAGTAGTTGAGTTTGAAAATTCTCGCATTCTCATAACTGATAAGAAAATTTCCTCTATTCAAGATTTAGTACCTGTACTAGAAAAAGTTGCTCGTGCGGGTCAATCTCTTTTAATTATTGCTGAGGATATTGAAGGGGAAGCTTTAGCTACTTTGGTGGTGAATAAAGCACGGGGTGTATTGAATGTTGCTGCTGTGAAAGCTCCTGGTTTTGGCGATCGCCGTAAAGCTATGCTCCAAGATATTGCTATTCTTACAGGTGGTCAACTTATCTCTGAAGAAATAGGTCTGAATCTGGAGATGGCAGATTTAGATATGATGGGAGTTGGTCGGAAAATCACTATTAACAAGGACAACACTACTATTGTTGCTGGTGGGGATACAGCAGAGGAAGTGAAAAAGCGCATTGCTCAAATTCGCGGACAGCTTGCAGAGAGTGATTCTGATTATGACAAGGAGAAGTTGCAGGAGCGCATCGCTAAGTTAGCTGGTGGGGTAGCAGTGATTAAAGTTGGTGCAGCAACAGAAACTGAACTTAAGGACCGCAAGTTAAGAATAGAAGATGCTTTGAATGCTACTAAAGCTGCTGTAGAAGAAGGTATTGTGCCTGGTGGCGGTACTACTTTAATTCATTTGGCAACTAAGGTTGATGAATTGAAAGGTAGTTTAAGTGAGGAAGAGCAGATTGGTGCTGATATTGTCAAACGTGCTTTAGAAGGACCTTTGCGTCAGATTGCTGATAATTCTGGTGAAGAAGGTTCGGTAGTTGTAGAGAAAGTACGTTCTACTGATTTCAGTGTTGGTTTTAATGCCATAACTGGTGAATATGAAGATATGATTGCTGCTGGTATTCTTGACCCGGCAATGGTAGTACGTTCTGCGTTGCAAAATGCGGGTTCCATCGCTGGTATGGTGTTAACTACTGAAGCTGTGGTTGTTGAGAAACCTGAGAAGAAAGCTGCGATGCCAGATATGGATGGCGGCATGGGCGGCATGGGCGGCATGGGCGGCATGGGCGGCATGGGTGGCATGGGTATGCCTGGCATGGGTCTGATGTAAGTTCGCCTGTCTATTTAGGGTTTGCGCTCTTTAGTAGGGGTAGGAGACAGGAGACAACCCACCCCTAACCCCTCCGGTGGAGGGGAGAAATGGATCGGGAGCGAGGAGGTAGGAGTAAGAATTGTTCCTTGATTTTTATGCCAAACTCCTGCCTAAAATACTAACTTTTTGAGCATGGAGAGCTGAAAAGTTTGCACTTTTTTCGACCCCAAAAAGGCACTTGTCTTTATATGTCAATGGTTTTAGATTAGATCGGTAAACCCTATTTAGTATTAGAAGGCAGAAGACTGTATGGTTGATTTTATCTGCCTCGCCACGCTGTACTAAAGCCTTATTTTAATTTTGCCTAAAACGGGATTGATGAATTGAGATTATGTTCAACTTTCCCGTTTCCTTATTTTATATAGTAGTTTATACCAAGCGTGAAAAAAGAATGTTATATCATGTCCGGTTGAACAGTTATAAATAAACGACGAAGGAGTCAGGAGACAGGAGACAGGAGACAGGAGGGTAGAAAGAATGAAGAAGGAGAAAGTTTTTTTATCACTAATTATCCGGACATGATATTACGAATAATAAGTGCAATAAAAAGATTTTTTAGGAAATGTCCCTTTGACAAAAAAGAGAGTTTCCGACCTAAAAACTGGTATTAAATCTATTCCCATACGACTCCTGAATTATGTTTGCGGAGCATTCCGTAGGAAATTCTGTTTGCGGAGTATGACAAACGGAAATTCTAAGAAATACCCTAGCTATTTGTAGCAAACATTTATCAAATTGGTATTAATATCATGTCCGGTTGAACAGTGATAAATAAATAACTACGGAGGAGTCAGGAGTCAGGAGTCAGGAGGGAAGAAAGAAGAAGGAAGAAGGAAGAAGAAGAACAGGAGAAGAAGGAGAGAGTTTTTTTGATAACTAATTATCCGGACATGATATAACTTAAAAATGAGGCGTTTTTTCGTCTGAAACTCCCTCATAGCAAGAAAGCTTTGTCTCAATCTAAAGTTAAATGACTATACTTCTTGCAAAAGTCTTTTTCAGATAAAATTTGTAGGTTGGGTTAAGCGACAGCGCAACCCAACAAATCTATAGCAGGGAACAGGGAATAGGGAATAGGGGGGAAAGCATTTCCCTGTCTGAGATTGATCGTTAGCATAAGTCCTAACCGCTTTGGCAGTTGCTATATATATAACTTTTACTTTCTTTGTTGGGTTTATCCTGCGGATAAGCTACGCTAACGTTGCCTCAACCCAACCTACAAATACTGATAAAGCGTATCTCTGTGTTGATAATTTCTTCCTAAACTCCTAATAGCTCCTTGCAAACTTTCGACTTCCATACAAGTACCTCCAACAGCACCTGCCATTGTTGTAATATGCTCTTCCATTAACGTACCGCCAATATCATTACAACCCCACTTCAACGCTTCCTTTGCTCCATCCAAACCAATTTTTACCCAACTTGGTTGATGATTAATTATCCAATTTCCTAAAAATATTCTCGACACTGCCGTTAATAATAAAACATTCAACAAAACAGGTTGGTCGCGTCCCACTCTCCGACGCAAAGGTGCAGGTGCTTCTTGCCCGACAAATGGTAATAAAATAAATTCTGTTATTCTCGCCGGATAATTTTTCTCAATGGCAGTTTGTTGGAGAAAGCGCAACCTCTCCAAATGTAAAATTTGTTGTTGAGGGGTTTCAATATGACCGCACAACATCGTACTTGTGGTTGGCATTCCCAAACGATGTGCTGTGCTGAGTATTTCTAACCAAGTCGCCGTATCAATTTTTTCTGGGCAAATAACCCTTCTCACTGTATCATCCAAAATTTCCGCAGCAGTACCTGGCATCGACCCGACCCCCTCATCCCGCAAAGCAGCAATTACATATTCATAACTCATGCCATCTTCTCTGGCAATAAACTGTACCTCTTGGGGAGAAAAAGCGTGTAAATGTAATTGAGGAAACTCATCTTTAATACTTTTTACTATTTGCAAATAATAAGGTAAAGATTTACCTGCAATTTTAGCTTGAAGATTTAATCCTCCCTGCATACAAATTTCTGTTGCCCCTCGTTGTACTGCATCATTAGCTTTTTCCAGAATTTGACCAATATCTAACCAAAAAGCACCCGCATCTCCCTCATCTCGGCGAAAAGCACAAAAACTACAATGTTGTTCGCAGATATTGGTGAAATTTATATTCCGGTTGATAACGTAAGTAACAGTATCTCCTACTTGTTGTTGTCGGAGTTGATCTGCTGTTTTCTGGATAGTGGTTATTTCTGTGGGAAGTTGAGTTAAGGCAAGTTTTCCGAAATTTGCTTGAGAAGTTGGGGATAACAATAATAGTGTCTCTGCTGTAGATAGGTCATAACCTTCTAAAGCGCGATTTAAAATTGTCTCTGGGTTTTGGTTTGTCAAGTTGAAAGCGGTCATATTTATTAGGTTAAAAGTAAGAGTGAGAAAGTTTAATCGAGATATTAATCAGAAAATAGTCAACTTTTGGCGCAGAAGTTTACATAGTCAATGGTTACTTTTGCTAGTTTGGATAGCGATCGCTACTTGTTTACGTCTGACTAATTTAGATGGTAAACCACCTTGGACGGATGAATTTTCTACTTTGGTTTTTAGTTTGGGTAATAGTTTCCAGGATGTACCGCTAGATCGAGCGATCGCTCCTGATATTGTACTCCAACCCCTGCAACTTCATCCCAACGCCGAAATTAAGGATGTTGTCGATCACCTATTAACTCATAGTAACCACCCACCTGTCTATTTTATCTTGACTCATTGGTGGATGCAGTTTTTTTCTAAAGAAGGGGAGTTAGTTTCTCTATGGGGTGCGCGGTCTTTGAGTGTTATATTTGGTGTTGCTTCTATTCCTGCTATTTATGGTTTGGCTAAGTTGGCTTTTGATTCTCGGTTAGTGGGACAACTTGCTGCTGCAATAATGGCTGTTTCTCCTTATGGTATTTATCTTGCCCAAGAGGCACGTCATTATACTTTAGCTATTTTATTTGTTATTGCTTCTTTTAGTTGTTTAATTATTAGTATTCGCCATTTTCAGCAAGGTCAATCTTTGCCAATTTTTACGGCATTTATTTGGGTAGTAGTTAATAGTTTAGGTATTGCCATCCACTATTTTTTTATTTTGACTCTCTGTGCCGAAGCAATGGTATTAATTTCTCTATTTTTTGTTGAAGAAGGAAGAAGGAAGAAGGAAGAGGGAAGAGGGAAGAAGCAACAAGGAAGAAGGAAAAAGTTGATGGAGGCTCAAACTTCTACCAATTTTCAACACCCTGTAGACGGCGGGGTATTCAACTCAGAAGAAGGAAGAGGAAATAGGGAAGAAGAAAGAAGGAAAAATTTGATGGATACTCAAACTTCTACCAATTTTCAACACCCTGTAGACGGCGGGGTATTCAACTCAGAAGAAGGAAGAGGAAATAGGGAAGAAGAAAGAAGGAAAAATTTGATGGATACTCAAACTTCTACCAATTTTCAACACCCTGTAGACGGCGGGGTATTCAACTCAGAAGAAAAAGATAAATTTTCTAGTTTCAAAGTTAAAAAATCAGGTAAATTTACTCCCCATATTCCGCTAAAATCACTTGCTAGTTTCTACATAGTAATTTTGGGAACTTTAGCAGGTGGTTTAGTTTGGCTGCCTTTTTGGAAAAATGGTTATAGCAGTGAATTAACAAAATGGATTTCGATTAGCGATAGTAACTTAAAAAGTTTGCTCAGTCCGATTTTTCAATACCTGGCTACAGGGATTACTATGTTATTTTTATTGCCGATAGAATCTCCGATTTTTCCTATAGCCATTATTTCTGTCGCGGTGATGATTTTATTTTTCATCTGGCTATTTCCTCTATTTATTAGTGGCACTATTAATTGCTTAAAAAATTCTGATATTAGTATTTATTTCATTACTTTTGCCGGAGTAATATTAGCTAGTAAATTATTATTTTTTGGTTTTACTTATATTTTTGGTATTGACCTAACTAGAGGTGCCCGTTACAGTTTTGTTTATTTTCCAGCAGTAATTATTTTTGTAGCAGCAATTCTCGCGCAAATTTTTGAACGGCAGTTTGTTAAAAGTAAGTTTTTGAATGTCTTAATTTGCACAAATACTGGCAAAAAAGCGGTAATTTTAATTTGGTTAATGGCTTTATTAAGTGGCTTAACTGTTGTTTCAAATTTAGGCTATCAAAAATATTACCGACCAGATTTATTGGTCTCTCTGATAGAAAAAAAATCTGACAAGCCGATAGTTATTGCTACTATTCATAACACTCATGTTGAAACTGGGGAATTGATGGGAATAGCTTGGAATATGAGAAAAATTTTTCAGCAAAAATGTAGAAAAGAGAGTATTTGTCAAGAAAAACATTTAGAGGGTGTAAAATTTATTTTAGTAGAGCAAAAAACCGATAGAGAAAATACTGTCAATTCACTTCAGGAAATTATCAATAGACTGGAATATCCTTTTGATTTATGGTTAGTAAATTTTGCGAGTAATTTTAATATTGCAGTAGAAAACTGTCAGGTTGATAAAGGTGGATTTCTATTAATAGATGGTTATAAATATCAGCTTTATCATTGCCATTTTTCGGGTGGATAAATATGGATTATTACTCTGCAAATCCACCACTAATTAATAAAGTAGATGGAGCAAAGTTACGGGCAAATTATTGCCTTATGTTGTTGTTATACCATTTTGAAAAAAGAATGTTACGAATAGTAAGAGGGATAAAAATAATTTTCAGGAGACATCCCTTTGACAAAAAAGATGATTTCCAACCTAAAAAGTGGTATTGAAGCCATTCCCATACGACTCCTGACTCCTGACTTCCCCTCCTGGGAGGGGGAGGGGCGAGGGGTGGGTTGACTCCTAAAAAATCCCCTAGTTATTTGTAGCAAACATTTATCAAAATGGTATTACCCACCAGAGGACAGAGCAGATTAGACAATCAGATGATTAACTTCAGAACTTCAACAACGGCAAATTGTCACTGAAATTTCCTGCTCAAATGATAATAGATTTTAAACTATACATATATTAAGGAAAGAATTATCCAAAAATATCTACTTTCGGATTTCATCATTCCTGACTGTGCGACGCCATCAATTCAATAGCGAACGCTTGTTTCCTGTTACCAATTGACAGCGATCGCCTGTTTGTGATTTTCCATTTTTAGTCAAAGCTGTTATCTTTAAAATAGCAACTTTTTCCTGACTATTCTATTGCACTATTTTAGATGAAACAATCCACTACTAATAGCGTTTATGTGTAAGTCTTAACTATGCAGAACTACCTATTCTTTTCTCACTTTTTCCGGAATTGCTACAGGAGATAAACCAGCGATCGCTCTTAAATTTTGACACCTAACTAACTCGGTAAAATTCAGATTATTACGCCCTTCAATTTTGGCTACATTTTCAATTCCTTGTAATAAATAATTTGCTGCTTCAGCTTTTTGATAACCTCGTCTGGTTGCCACTCTAATTGCCATTTCATCTGCTGCTAATTCTGTTTGTGTACTATGATTATTTTGCCAAATTTTGATTAAACCAATTGTACTTAAACCACCAGCAACTAATATTCCAACTACATCTGCTTCGCTTAATTGGGAAATTACTCCTATTAAACCAACTGCAAAAATACCTTGATTCAGATTAGGCTTAAACCATTGAATTTCACATAACCAATTGACAGTTCGTAACATGATTAAATCCCGTTGTCCTTTGGGTAAATTCATCCATAAGTCAAAATTCAAATAGATTACCCGGTCATTTTTCCAAGGTAAAGGAAAGGTTGTTTCAATAATGGTAGGTTGTTGATTTTTACCAACTATTTTTGTCATCATTCGCCCAGAAGCAGGCATGATATCTAATAAGCGGGTAGTTTCGGAAAGTTCTGGATTCATAATTTTTAAATTCGAGGAAGAGGGAAGAAGGAAGAAGGAAGAAGGAAAAATATTACATTGTCTGAGTTTTAAGCTGTTCATCTCTCCTAACCTTTCCTTTAATTGCTATAAGCATTATTTTTTTGATTGAAATTAAACTGCTTTGTAAGCATTTCCTGCGGAATACTGCGCAAACAGCTATTAGCAGTCAGCAACAAAACTCTGTTCTTAAGAATAATGTTTAAATTAACAACTGAATTTAAGGGCAAGGGAGCAAACTTTTGTAGTAAGACAATTAATAAAGCTTTTCCTAAACTAAAAGCAATAGCTGATAGCTGATAGCTGAAGGCTGAATGCTTAAACTGCTTTTAAACTCTTGGATAAAACTTGTAAAATTTGGGTTATTTTTTCTGTTTTTGCGTCTGTGGCACTAATTAACAATAAAAATACATTTCTATCAATCTGACGAGCTAAAATTATTCCACTTATCGGTTGTGTATTATTATTTATTGTTAAACTACCGCTCCAAGGTAAAGCAATTTCTCCTGGTTTAATTATTTGAAATTCTTGTGGTTTAAAATCTTCGCCTCTAGCAAATTCATTTATGGCAATTATCGCTAAAGTTTGATTATCTAATTGTTGTAAATTAACTTGAGGTTTGACTACTACAGTATAAGCTAAATTTCCTTCTGGGGATTCAAATACTGGTACGCCAGCAATAATTTTTTGTTGATAATCTTCTATAATTCCAATCTCAAATTTACTGTCTTTATATAAGCGAGAACTCAGAGTGATTAATGAATTAGTAACATCTTCAGCTTTGGCAGGTTTAAGTAAGGATATTTGATGCCAATTTCCGACAATATAATTGAAAATAAATAAAGTTAGAGCTGTGAATAATCCTATGCTAATTAAGCGCAATTTTTTCATATATATAGCCATCTTATTTCAGTTATCAGTTATCAGTTGTAAAAGTTTCAGAGTTTTTATATATCCTGATATTTTTGACAAATCATTTAGAATTACTATAGCAGGCAACAGGGAACAGTGGCAAAAGCTTTTCTCTGTTTCAGATTCATCATCAATCTATTTCCTAACCAACTCTTTGCTTCCTATATATTAAACTTCCAAATTAATTTTTTTCTGTAAATTATCGTCACTATAGTCAGAATAATTTAGGTATACAGTATGTGAAAAAAAGTTGTATGGCAGAAGGGAGGAGGAAGGTTAATATTACATACAGCATATTCCGGACAAATGATGTACAGGTTTGAATGGTAAAATTCTTGTAGTGCGGGCATCTTGCCCGCTAGATGTGTACCTCACGGGCAGCGAGCGGGAAGTACTTTCAACAATTAATAATTAATAATTAACAATTACCTCTCCTTGAAAAGAAGAGGATTGGCGCGGTAGGGAAAATTTTTTCTTTTCTCTTGGTCGATGGTCGATCAGTGAGGAGACCCGTTCTTATCAGAGCCGCTCCGCTGTTAGCGTTTGCGGTAGCATTCCGGAACGGAAAGCTTTGCGGTAGCAAACGCCATCCCACCCTACGGGAAACTCCGAATATCTACCGCTTTTATCCTTTAAAGAAGAGGCTTTAAACCTTAATTATTTGGTAAGTCAAGAGTACTAATAGACATCTCAAAAAATCAAAAATAAAATCAATTTTTATCTATACAATTATCAATTATTTCTCCCTATTCCCTATTCCTTCTTTTCTGGAAATACCTAATGGCAATGGCTATAAATTATCAGTTAAATTCCTCAGAATATTTAACTACTAACCTACCACCTACCATCTACTATCAAAGACCTAAAATAGTAGGGTCGCCAAAATCAAATAATCCGGCGACACAACCTGTCATTAAAGTAGCAAGAGTACCAACCCATAGAGCTTTCCAACCAAGAGCAGAAAGTTCCGATCGCCTCGATGGTATGAGATTTGATATTCCACCGACAAAAATTCCATAGGATGCTATGTGGGTAAAACCACAAAGAACATAACTAACTATTAGTAAGCCACGATCGCTAATTTCTCCAGCCGCCTTTAGTTGTGCCAGAGTAAAATAAGGAGGGATGCTGGTTTCAAATAATCTACGTCCAATTAATATTGAAACTTGCCAAAGTTCGTTCCATTCTAGAGATACTCCAGTGAGAAAAGTTAGGGGTAAAAATATCGCTCCTAAGATATTTTGTACAGTAATTATTTGAAATATATTTCCGAGGGGACTTGGTAGATTTGCTAAACCATTAAATATGGCATTAACTAATGCAAGTAATCCTAAAATTACAATAATTACTGCCACAATTCCCACTGCCATTTTTACTCCATCTATCCCTCCATTCATTAAACTATCCATTGGGTTTGGTAATTGGTCATTTTCTTTTTTTTTCTCAGATGGAATATGACCTAAAGTTTTCGGTGGCTCGGTTTCTGGTATCAAGAGTTTTGATAGTACAAAACAAGCAGGAATAGTCATTATTGATGCTGAGACTAAATGCCCAGTAATACCAGGAAATGTTGGTCTGAGAATAACTGCATATATGCCTAATATTGAAGAGGCGATCGAACCGAAACAACAAGATAAAATAGTACAAAGTTCGCTGCGGGTCATATCCTGTAGATATGGTTTGACGGCAATTGCTGATTCTATTCCTACGAATATATTCGCAGCTCCAGATAAAGATTCTGCCCCACTAATATTCATTGTTTTTTGGAAAATTTTAGCAAATAATTTAACGATAGGCTGAATAATATTTAGTCGATATAATAGACTAATTAACCCAGAAAAAAAGATGATTTGTGGGAGAGAACGAAAAGCAAAAATAAAGCCTAAATTCAGATTATCCGGTGTGAGGCGATCGCCTGGAATTTCTACATAAGGAGTACCTACGGTTCTAACTATCCATCTAGCTGCGGGGCCTGGTCCCACAATACGATTAGGGTCTGGGACAATTGCCGAATCAGAGCCACCAAATAAAAATCTGGCCCCTGCTTCTGAAGCATCTAGTACTGCATTTAAAAGGTTATTGATTTGTGCAATGAGGTCGCGGGTTGGTAATACAAATATGAGCAGACCAATAAATAGTTGTAATCCTATTCCCCAAAATATAACTTTCCAAGGAATAACTAGGCGATTTTCTGAACCTAACCATGCGATAAAACACAGAATTACAATTCCAATTAAAGATATAAAGTTTAATAACAGATTCATTTGATTAGGGTTGAATAAAGAAACAAGAAGGAAGAAGGAAGAGGTAAGAAGGAAGAAGTAAGAAGGAAGTAGATAGGGAATCAAAACCCAACCAATTTTAGAGGATATCTGAAAAGTTTTTTGATACTGAATTTTGCCCCCCTATCCCCCCAACTTTGGGGGGGAACAAGAGTCAATTTGCTTGCTCTAGTCCCCCAAAATTGGGGGATGCGCGGGGGCTTGGATTTTGACTACAAAAAAATCTCTTAATTACAGAAGATTCTACTTTAGTAAGGTACACCTATGGTGGGCAAGATGCCTGAAATAGAAACATTTAATTGTTAATCTATGTACTTCTTATGGGATAAATCTACTGTATTTTTCTCTATTCCTTCTAACGCTTAATTTAATTTCAAAGCTATATCCTAAATAAGTTGTTCTTTTCAGTTTAACTAACTCTCGGCTAACAACTTTTAGTTATTAGCTTGGGCTGAAATACTCGGCTGATACGCCAGATAATTTAAGAGGGGTTAAAATATCCTTAGAAATTGTTTTTCTTTCGGTTTGACTATAAATCTAAGCAGTAATGCTGAGTATTGAATTGCCGTTTGCGGAGCATTCCGTCAGGAAATGCTTTTTAACTTTCAGTTACAATATTGACATAATAAAACTTATATGGTATATAGGATAAGTTATGGAAGCATTTAGCCCAACTCCTCCCCAATGGACAGAATCTTCAATTCATGTTTTTCAGTTCTCCTGTCCTAAATGTGGGGCAGGTACAATAGACGCACAGGCAGTTTGGATTAATCGACGTTCCCCTGTCTATGGAGAAAATAGTCGTCGCAAATGGCAAGAATTTTATCATTGTAAGTGTGGTTGTAGTTGGTGGGCCTGGAGTAGCGATCGCCCACCTTCTAAGTATGCTCCTAGCGATCGAGATGAGGATGAATGTAATGATTTAGATCCTTTCAGTTAGAAACTTAGGGTATTCCTGCTTAACGAAGTCAGAAGTCAGTAGGGGTGGTTTCCTACGGAATGCTCCGCAAACGCGAACCACCCGTACAGAAGTTATTTTTGTAACGGGGATTTGAACTCCGCTCCAAAAATATTGCGTCTTAAAAGGCGGGGTTTTAGACCCATATTATTTTGATAATAATGGTATACAGGGAAATAGTATATAACAAACAGGAATACCTAGCACGGGAGCAAAATGCTCCCACTTTTCTTATAACAAACATTGCCGGACAATGCACGACCACCAGAGTCATTTTTCCTCTTTCTTTACTTCTTACTTTCTTATAGTCCAGAAGTCTAATAGACATATGCATGAAAATTCAAAATAAAATCAATTCTTATCCTCAAATTACAGAGATTAACAATTAAATGAATGCAAGTGCGGGGATCTTGCCCGCGACGGGTGTACCTCATTAAAGTGGAATTTGCTGTATCAATTATTTATCCCTGTTCCCTCTTTTCTAGAGATGTTTAATGAATGCCGTCTGGAGGTGATAAGTAAATGTTTTTAAATAAAATAAATATCTTACTAATATTTCAGCAAAACCTAATTTTATTTGCCTACTTTTTAATTTTTTCAAAATCTGTAATAGCAGAACCTAGTAAAAACAATGTTCTTCCGATAAATCAACAACAATTTGTTAATCAAGCTGAAATTTTTGCCCAACAAAGAATAATTCCATCTCAGCTAAAAGCTATTAGAAAATGGGAAGAATAATTATTAAAATGGCAAACATTAGGAGATAAATCTCAAGAAGCATTAACCTTAATTAAACTCGGTGAAATTTACAGAAATATTGGCGCAACAAAGCTGGCATTAGAACACTACAATAAAGTATTAAATTTATATCGAGAATTTGATAACCGCCTCCAGGAAGCATTTATTATTAGTCAAATTGGTAGTATTTATATTATTGAGCTAGAACGACTGGAAAAAGAAAGAAATTTTCAATCATTTCATGGTTTGTTTGTCAGTTCTGGTCAGTCTCAATTATTGTTAGAAAAAATTCATAGCACTCCAGAAAAAGCATTAGAACTTTACAAAAAATCTCTCGCAATTTACCAGGAACTTAATAACTTATCTGGAGAAGCGAGGATTCTGAATAGAATGGCTCAGAGCCGATATTTATATGATGGTAATGAAGGGAAACAGAAATTACTCGAAAAATCTTTGGCTATTTATCAAGAAATTAGGGATAAAGAAGGAGAAGCTTTTGTTTTGGGTCTTCTCAGTGAATTGAATCTTATTGAGTATAGAAATGATGGAGTAGGATGGGATTTATTTAATCGAGCTATGGCAATTTATCGGGAAATTATATCCCAAAATGGCGATAATTTTACGATAGGTCAAGCCCAGGCAAATCTATTAACAATTGCTGTGGATTATTGGTGGTCAGATAATCAACAAAAAGCTTTGGAATTATACGAACAGTCATTAAAAATTTATCAAGCAATTGAGGAGAAAAAAGGCAAAGCACTGGCGATAAAAAAGATGGGCGATCGCTATGGTTGGTTAGAGGATAAAGAAAAGCAATTAGAGTTTTACACAGAAGCACTGAGTATTTATCAAGATATTGGCGATGGTATTGAAGCAGCTAATATTTTGGATAGTTTAGGAAGAGTTTACTCTGATTCGGGAGATTTAGAAAAAGCATTAGAATTCTACAGTCAAGAATTAGAAATACTTCAGGAAGCTAGTCAATTTTACACTCAAATCGGAGATTCAGAAACTGCCTTGATTTTTGAATATCGTCAGCCTGTTATTTGGTTTGCTATTGGAAATATTTACTCTAAATTACAAGATGAAAAAAATGAAGTAGAGGCGTATAAACAAGCAAGAAATATTTATCAAAAATTGGGAGATAATGAAGGGGAGACAGATTTTTTGATTAAAGTTGCTGAATATTATGGGAATCAAGAAAACCTGGAAAAAATGGTGGAATTTTTAACGCAGGCTGTGAAAATTTACCAGGAAAAGGGCGATTTTAAAGCTGAAGCTAATCTCTTGCGTGACAAAATTGCTGGAATTTATTTCTATCGATTGAAAGATTCAGAAAAAGGATTTGAAGTTCTGAATAAATCTCTGAAAATTTACCGACAAATTGGCGAAACCGAGGAAGTGACAAAGACTCTCAGTCGGATTGGCTATTTGTATCTCTATACTGCTGAAAATGAATTACAAAATCCATTGGAAAGTAAACGAAAAGCACTAGATTTTTATAGTCAAGCTCTTTTATTTTATCGAGAAATTAATGATTTTAGTGAAGAAGCATATATCCTCAGAACTATTGGCAAAATATACTATGAATTAGGCAGTAAAGAGAAAGCTTTAGAAGTATTTGAGCAAGCAGGAAAAGTTTTTATAGAAAATGGTGAAGATAAAAAAGCAGTAGATATTTTCACCAATATTGCTCGAGAAGACTACATTAAATTTGGAGATAAGGAAACTGCTTTACAATTCTATTATCAAGCCATCCCAATTTCTCAAAAATTAGGAGATTACAAAAAGGAAGCATGGATTTGGCGAACTATTGGTCAGCTTTACTATGAATTAGAAAATCCAAACAAAGCATTAGAAACTTTTAATCAAGCACAAAGTATTTATCAAAAAAATAATGACCGTTCAGGAGAAGCTTGGACAATTTATGAAATTGGTAAAAGTTACACCATATTAGGAGATTTCAAAAAAGCTCTAGATTCCTATCAGCAAGCTTTACCTATTTATGAGCAAGAAAATGATGCACCTCTTCGAGAAAGACGAAGCCTTGATATATTGATTAGAATGAGTCGAATCTATGCTTATTTAGGAGATTCAGACAAAGCTCTAGAATTTTGCCAAAAATCCCTAAGCTATGGTCAAGAAATTCTTCAATCAAAAACAATTTCAAACACAGAAGTATTTAGGGAAATTGGTAAACTGTGCTATCAAATTGACAGTCCAGAAAATGCTTTAAATGCCTTTGAACAATATCGTATAATTTATCAAAAACTGGGACCAGATCTAGAAAGAGCAGGTCTAATGCGAATTGGTAAAGATTATACTGAATTAGGAGACTCAAAGCAGGCATTATACTTTTTCAATCAAGCTAAGAAAGTTTATCAAAATAGTGGTTTTGATGAGGGAGTTATAAATACTTTAATTTGGATTTCTCGGATTTATTTTCAGGCTGGAAATTATCAAAATGCTTTAGATTCTTTCAATCGAGGTTTGAGAATTGCTCAGAAAATTGAGAATCCTAACAAACAAGCCTTAATACTAAGTGAAATTGGTGATACTTACTCTGAATTAGGAGATAAAGAAAAAACTTTAGAATTCTACAATCGAGCATTGATAATTTACAAAAAACTCAGAAATTATAATCAACAAACCGATATTTTGAACAAAATTGGTAAACTTTACCAGCAATTCGGAGATTTAGAAAAATCCCTAACATTTTATCAGCAAGCCTGGAAAATTTCCCAGGATAATTACCCTCTTAAATTAGTCTCCATCTCTATGAATATTGCTGCAATCTACTCTGAACTCGGAGAATTAGAAACAGCCTTAGAATTTTTAAAACAAGCTCTAAATTCTCATGGAAAAAATTATTCTTCTTTGCATACACAGATAGGTAAAGTTTATTCTAATTTAGGAGAACTCGAAACAGCCTTGCAGTTCTTTAATAAATCCCTAGAATTACTTGACAAGAACTATCCCGAATCAAAAGCAGAAAACTTGTTTGGTATTGCTAAAGTCGAACAAAAACAAGGTAATCTCCAGACAGCTTTAACTCAAATAAAAACAGCAATTTCTTTAATAGAAAAAACACGAACTAGCAAAAATTCTCCCGAAGAACGTCTTACCTTTTTTACCTCCAAACAAGACTATTATGAATTTTACATCGACCTATTAATGGAACTGCATCAACAAAATCCCTCTCAAGGATATGATGCTCAAGCACTGAATATCAGCGAACGTTCTAAAGCAAGAAGTCTCCTTGAACTCCTCACCGAAGCAAACACCGATATCCGCAAAGGTGTTGAACCAGAATTAGTCATTCAAGAACGAAATTTACAACAACAATTAGATGCCATTGAGCGACGACGGGTAGAACTTTACATTAGTGAAAAAGAAACCCTAGAACAAAAAACAGCGATCGAACAAGAACGACAATACCTCCTCCGAAAATATCAAGAAGTCCAGGCAAAAATCCGCGAAAAAAGTCCGAGTTATGCAGCTATCACTCAACCTCAACCCCTCACTTTAAAACAGATTCAAGCACAAATTCTGGATAATGATACACTTCTGTTGCAATATGCTTTAGGTAAGAAGCGTAGCTTTCTTTGGGCGGTTACTAAAAATAGTATTACCAGTCATGAACTCCCTCCAAAAGCATTAATTGAAAACATAGTTAAAGAATTTCGTTTTACTATTACTGATAGACGAGTAGATCCATCTTTGTTATTAGAAATCTCTCAATCTCTCTATGAGATAATTTTAGCTCCTGTTGCTCCTCAACTGAAAGATCGACGCTTGGCGATCGTTAGTGATGGCATTTTACATTACATTCCCTTTGCTGCCATTTCCTTACCAACAACTTCATCAGAAGCAAATTATTTACCTTTAATAAGTAAGCACGAAATTGTCAATCTTCCTTCTGCATCAACCTTAAGTATTCTACGTCGAGATGCCCAACAACGAAAAACTGCACCCAAAACCATTGCGATAGTTGCCGATCCAATCTTTAGTCCTGATGATACCCGATTAAAAACTGCCGTATCAACTCAGAATGAAAATAGGGAACAATATAACCTCAATCGTGCCGCTCGACAAATGGATGTAGGAATTTGGCAACGACTCCCAGAAACCCGAACAGAAGCAGAAGCAATTCTCGCCCTTTTGCCAAACTCAGAGACTATCTCCTACTTTGATTTTGTGGCAAATCGTACCCAGGTAATCAATTCTCAACTGAATCAATACAAAATTATCCACTTTGCTACCCACGGACTACTTAATAGCATTAACCCTGAACTTTCTGGAATTGTGTTATCGATGCTAGATCCACAGGGAAACTTGCTGAATGGATTTTTACGTCTCCATGATGTTTTCAACCTGGATTTTTCCGCAGACTTAGTAGTGTTGAGTGCTTGTCAAACTGGATTAGGAAAACAAATACGGGGAGAAGGGTTAGTAGGATTAACCAGGGGATTTATGTATGCAGGTACACCTCGCGTACTTGTCAGTTTGTGGAATATCGACGATGCTGCTACTAGCGAAATAATGAGTAGATTCTATAGGTTGATGTTACAAGACAAATTATCACCAACAGAAGCATTAAGAAAAGCACAGTTGGAGATGGTTTCTGAGACTCGTTGGAAAGAACCTTATTATTGGGCAGCTTTTACTTTGCAGGGAGAGTGGAAAGAAAGTCAAGGGAATAGGGAATAGGGAACAGGGAACAGGGAATAGTTAATATTAACAAATAGTTCAAACAATCCAAAATACAAAATATAAATTATTCCCCCTGTTGCCTGTTACCTGCGCGCAGCACTTGCGGTGAAAATATCAGGAACGGGCAAGATGCCCATTCCACGCTTGTAATACCATTTTCTGTATTTTCATCAAAGGAATATTTTGCTGTCTAGCTAATGCGACACAATCTTCATATTCAGGTTGCACATTTACAATTTGATTCCCCATCTTTGCCACTTTTAACCGCACTGCTCCATAGTCTGTCTGCACCCGATCAATTGTTCGCTGCAAAATAGCCCGTTTTTGAGTAGAGCGACGAATACCCAGAGTTGTAGTCTCTCGAAATATTACCTCCTCACAAGCAGATAACTTTTCCGGTAGACAAATAACAGTAAGTAACACTCCTAACCTAGATTTTTTCATTGTCACAGGTTGAGTAAAAACATCTAATGCACCTACTGCAAATAGAGCATCAAAAGTATAAGCGATCGCTTGAGGAGTACAATCATCTATTTGAGTTTCCAAC
The DNA here is from genome assembly GCF_010692685.1 of Okeania sp. SIO2F5. Lineage (NCBI taxonomy): Bacteria > Bacillati > Cyanobacteriota > Cyanophyceae > Oscillatoriales > Microcoleaceae > Okeania > Okeania sp. SIO2F5. Next base: position 42,930 of record NZ_JAAHGU010000001.1, read on the forward strand.
ACCATTACAGTTTCTAGGTGTGGATGTGGGGAACTGGGAGAATGATATTCTGTAAGTTGAGAATGTGGAGTATTAACCTCCCCTGCTCCGATCCACAAACGTAGAATATTAGGAATAGCTAAATCCCGGGAACCCGCACCCAAACCCACACATTCTAGAGACATTGACGGTGGCGAGCAAAAACTACTGGCCAAAGTACAAGCGATCGCGCTACCTGTAGGAGTACACAATTCTTTTTCAATGCCATTACTATAAATCGGAACCTGATGCAACTCCCAAAGTTTTAGCACTGCTGGGACAGGTACAGGTAACCGACCATGAGCCGCCCGCACAGTACCCCCACCAGTGGGCAAAGGCGAACAATATAATTGGTCAATATTCAACCAATCTAATCCTAAACAAGTCCCCACAATATCAACAATAGCATCAGTTGCCCCTACTTCGTGAAAATGTACCTTCTCTGGGGCAATACCATGTACGGCACCTTCAGCTTCAGCCAATTTGTGAAATACAGCTAAACTCCAAGCTTCAGCACGTCGGGGCAATCCTGCTTTTTTGATTAATGCTTCAATTTCTGGCAAGTGACGGTTGTGAGAATGATTGTGTTTTTCCGTACTTTGGTCATTTTCTGAATGGTGAGAATGATGGTGGTGGTCAAAAGTTAGAGGTTCTCCATTTTCAGGATTTGCAGAAGTTAGATTGACATGAAATTTCGTAGCTAGTAAACCATTGCGATGCACTTTTTCAGTGCTTAACTGATATTCCTGGGAAATGCCGAGAAGATTGAGTTTTTCTATCAGATATTCTAGGGGAACACCCGCATGGACTAAAGCACCCAAACACATATCGCCCGCAATGCCAGTGGGACATTCAAGGTAAGCTATTTTTTTCATAAATTTTAGGTCTTAGGTGGTAGGTGATTCAATAATTAATAATTAATAATGATTGCTCTGATGATTAAATCTCAAAGTCTTTACAAATAAAGGTTTGAAGATTTTTAGGTATCAAAAAGTGCTAGCTTTTAGGTAGTTCCGGTTCAAAAATGAGCGTATTTTGGGCCATAGTTGGGGAGAAGCCAAATTTGTAGGGCGCATATTTACGGCTAAAATCTAGACTTTGAAAGGCTTTTAACAATCCGTCGCAGGGCATCATTGCATAAGTGTCAGTTTACTACATTTAATACTCCCCATCTCCCCATTACTAAAGATATATAGCAAACTTTTTGAGATTTAGTATTATTTCTTCCTTCCTCTAAAAAGCCTTCCTCCGCTACGCTAAAGGACGGGTCTTTAAACCCCATTTTTTGGTAAATTTTTCCAATCTAAAATCTAACATATGCTTTTTCTATAATCTAAAATAATAATTATGGCAATATTCTATGAACTTCATCCTGATACACCCCAACAAAGACGCGTAGAACAAATTATTAGCGATCTGAAAAATGGGGCAGTGATGCTTTATCCTACGGATACCGTTTACGCGATCGGTTGCGACCTCTATGCTAAATCTGCTGTGGAGCGAGTCAGACAAATTAAACAACTGTCTAATGATAAACCTCTGACATTCCTCTGTTCCTCTCTGTCCAATATCGCCAATTACGCTATTGTGAGTGACTCAGCCTACCGAATCATCAAACGTTTAATTCCTGGCCCTTACACATTTGTGTTGCCTGCCACAAAGTTAGTCCCACGGCTGGTGATGAGTCCTAAGCGAAAAACAACGGGTATTCGGGTTCCAGACAATCAATCTTGTTTGTCTTTGTTGGAGACTTTGGCCAATCCCATCATTTCAACATCAGCTCACATTACCAGTGATGCGGAAGGAATGGCCCCAGTAGATGTAGGAGCAGTTACTGGTAAAGCAGAATTATTTGATTGTCTAGAAAATTTAGTGGACATAATTGTTGATGACGGTTCTGATCCTGGATATCAAGTATCCACTATCCTGGAATTAACTGGCCAAGAGCCAAATCTCATTAGGCAAGGTCTTGGAGTTGAAACTGTAACAGCTCTGATTGGTTAATACAGCAGAAGGCAGAAGGCAGGAGCCAGAAGGCAGGAGCCAGAAGGCAAAATCTGCCTCTGTACGGAGGTTCCATGCAACGTCCCTACTCCCTGTTCCCTGCTCCCTATTCCCTAATATTTAAAGAGACATGATATTAGGTAGTAGGTCTTAAGATTTTCCCTTCTTCCCTCTTCCTTACTTCTGTGTCCCTTCTTCCTTCTTCCCTCTACCCTCTTCCTTCTTCCATAAAACCTACAACCTAAGACCTACTACTGTGCCACTTGTGTTTTTGTTACACGGGTGGCACTGCCAATTTGAATATTGTCACAGTCTCTTTGAGTTGGATAATTTGGTAAGTAAAGTTCTGATTTTCAATCTATATCTAGCTTTCGTTGATTTTAGACCGAAATCCGGAAAATATACTTCTGATAGTGAATTAGAGAATTGGTTGTTAACAGAAAAACCACATCATAAAAGTGGAACCCTCCTCTGCAAATAGTTGGGTGAACTTTCCTATAGTCGTAACTGTAGAGGCAACAAAGGAATCACACAGATTTCAACCAACACCTAATCACTCTACATGATTACTTCGTACACCTACCGTGCATTATTCAAAGGTAAAATCAAATGACTGTTAACATTGCCCACACCCCCAACTCCCTGAACACAAACCCTGCTATTGCTCCAGAAGTTAACAACAGCAAAGTTGAAAATCACAATACAGCGAATACTGTACTAGAAATGAATACTGAAACTTTAGCTGCTGTAGTTTTGCAAGAATTGCAAGGTACTTTGAAAAGTAAGCCAGCAAAAGCTGAAACCATAATCACTCGCATCGCCCAAGAAGTAGAGCGGATTTGCCAAAAGAGTAATCGGATTCAAAATTCTGGTGAAGTTCAATCTTGGCAACTTAGTTTGGCTCGTCATCGCTTGCAAAAGTGCGTACAATACTACAAACTTGGTTCTAAACAAGGTCGGGTAGAATTACACTCTCTGCTAGCTTCTATGATTTATCGTCATATTGCTTCTTTTAGAGCACAATTGAGTTTCCAAGGTCGCTATAACTTGATTGAGGATTTTCTGCAAGGTTTTTATATTGAATCTTTAAGAGCTTTCCGCCGGGAACACAATCTGGAGCAAGACTATACTCCTAGAGTGAAATTAGAATTAGCAGAATATATGGCATTTACTGAACAGTACGCCAAGCGTCAAATTGGTTTGCCTGGCCGGAATCGTCAAAGATTGATTGTACTCCGCGCTCAAGGTTTTGCTAAGGGTCAACCTCCTGAAACTTCTCTTGATATTGAAATGGCAGTTGAGTCTCCCAAAGGTGAAGATGCAGAAGCTTTTAGTCGGTCTTCTGCTGTGCAACAAGTACGGGAGCAAATGGTTTCTGAAGCTGTTGACCCTGCTGAGGCTGTATTGCGCGATCGCGTGATTTCTGAATTAATCAATTACTTGGAAGTTCAAGGTCAAGACCAATGTATTGATTATCTGCGTCTAAAATTACAAGATTATCAAGCATCTGATATTGATAAGGAGCTAGGTTTAACTTCTCGTCAACGGGATTATTTACAACAACGTTTTAAGTATCATGTTGAAAAATTTGCTTGTTCTAAAAATTGGAAGTTAGTGCATCAATGGTTAGGTGCTGACATTGACCAAAAATTAGGTATGAATTCTAATAAATGGGAAGCTTTCCAGGCAACTCTTTCTCCTGAACAACAGCAAATTTTACAACTCAAGCGCAATGGTGAAGATGAACAATCGATCGCGAAGACTATTAAATGTACTCCGAAACAGTTACAAAAACGTTGGGCAAAATTGTTGGATATGGCTTGGGTCTTTCGCAATAGCGACCAAAGTTAGTATGGTATTAAAAATGAAACAGATTCTTTTTACTCATCCATCAATTAAAGTTTGCGATATGGGTCATCCTGCTTCTGTCTAGGGTGGGCAATGCCCACCTTATGGAAGTCATACCGTTTCACGGAAGTTATAAGTCGAAAGTCAAAAGTCAAAAGTAAGATTTTATAGATCTACAAAACTTTAATTATACAGTAATTTCAGGAAATTATTTAACATTTAAAGTTTGAAACTATTTGTGACATCTTTAAACTGAATTGGTATCAGAAGTCAAAAGTCAGAAGTTAGAAGGCGCGAAGTGAAAGTTGATAGACTTAAAGTATTGACGTTTACAATAATTTCAGCTTATTATTCCACATCATCAGTTGCTGACTATTTGTGACATCCTTAGAGTGAATTGGTATTATATTCAGTCTATTCAAGATTGTTATGTTATTTAAAATACAAATTAATTGGGACTAATATTCTGTTGAGATCGGCAATTATTATTATATTTAGTAGCCAATAGCCAGTTAGGGGAGTTGTCCGATTAGCGACGTACATTCGTCATTAACTATTTTGAGTTCAGGATTACCATTCCATCAAACAATGAAGCTATTTAAACTATAACCAACTATCAATTATCAATTATCAATTACCAATTACTTACTTTCACAGATATTATCAGTATTTAACCGAAAATAATTTAATCAGTATAAATACCCTCTTATTTTTTGATAGAAATTTTTCCCATCATTCTCATTAAATCAATACTATTTAATCAATTAGATATTTTTAAATATAAAATTTTAATATATTAGTTAGCTGGAGCTAATTAGCAGTTTTGGATAAAAATTAGATATATTGGATAAAGTAACGATTTATTAAAATATATGTCTATCAATATAGCTTTGGCTCCTGATTTGACTAATCGAGTGGCCAATAACTACTCTCAAATTAAGCAAATCTTTGAAACTATTGATGCTCATAGCTGTCCATACTATTATAACTTTCATCTACATACAATTTACTCGGATGGAAAGTTAAAACCTGAAAGTTTGATGGAGCAAGCAATTGCCATCGGCCTTAAAGGTTTGGCCATTACCGATCATCATACTGTTGCTGGTTATCAAGTAGCTAAAAGTTGGTTAGAAAACTGGAAATCTAATGATGGAGACCGCGAGCGGTTAGCACCGACTTTGTGGAGTGGAGTAGAAATTAACGCCAACTTAATTAATATTGAAGTACATATTCTAGGATATGGCTTTAACCCAGAACACTCAAGTTTGCAGCCCTATTTAACAGGAAAAGCGACTCAAGGTCAAGAATATCAAGCTATTAATGTCATCACTGCAATTCAACAAGCTGGTGGTTTAGCGGTACTTGCTCATCCCTGTCGTTATAAGCGTTCTGCTACCGATCTAATCAAAGCAGCAGCTAAGTTAGGAATTGATGGTGTAGAAACCTACTACGGTTACACTCATACTAAACCCTGGTATCCTAGCCCAAAACAAACAGAACAAGTGAAAAAACTCAGTGCTACTTATGGTCTACTTAATACCTGCGGTACTGATACTCATGGAAAAAATCTTTTACTACGTTTATAGGGTGGGAATATCTCTATTCCACCCCTATAATTAAAGCTGTATTGATATACTCCCGATGTTGCGCTTAGGCGACACCACAGGATTAAACTAGCGTGCGGAGTCGCTGTTTATACACCAGGGTCTTCTACCTGTATTTTTATTAGACTTGTCGCTATTCTATTATGAACTTCCTTTACTAGAGTTCACAGAAATTCTTACTGTTTCTGTTAAATTGAATTGCCAGACCTCTTTATTTTAGTGAAAGGGGTCTGCTGTTTTTTTAGCTTCCATTTGCTATCATTATTGTTGTTACAAGCATTACCCCAAAGCTCATTAGCAACAAAACAATTCCTAGAGATATTGACTGGCCAAGATGTAATGATGATTTTGATACTCTCATGATTTTTATCACAGTTTGTTAAATTGATGTATTCAGGATAACAAGTGTTGTAAGAGTTCGAGGCAAATATTAATATTTTGTGATTAAACTTATATTTTATTGATATTAGACATCTTTAGATAAAGAGGGAGTAGGAAGTAGAATGAGCAAGCTATTTAGCATTATTTATTTTATTTAGGACTTATACCATGTCCGGTTGAACAGTTATAAATAAATGATGGAGAAGTCAGGAGTCAGGAGTTAGAAGTCAGGAGGGAAGAAAGGAGAAGAGAAGGAGAAAGTTTTTTTATCACTAATTATCCGGACATGATATTACACATAAACGCTATTGGTAGTGGATTGTTTAATCTAAAATAGTGCAATAGAATAGTCAGGAAAAAGTTGCTATTTTAAAGATAACAGCTTTGAAGAAAAATGGAAAATCACAAACAGGCGATCACTGTCAATTGGTAGCAGGAAACAAGCGATCGCTATTGAATTGATAGTGATAATTATTGAGTCTTAGGCGGTCTCAAAAACCGGATCAAGATGTTTGAGTTCAACCCTAGCATCATCAGTTGAGAATTGCCAGCTCACCTTAGAGGCAGTTTGGTTACGCTCGGTTTGCCATGCAATTAATTCTTTTTCCAATTTTGGCGTTGCACAATCAGGAATGATGAAATCCGAAAGTAGATATTTTTGGATAATTCTTTCCTCAATATATGTATAGTTTAAAATCTATTATCATTCTTTAATGTGCAACCCCCCCAATTTTTCTTTGCTACAAATTCTTCGCTCTAAACATTGTTTCGATCAAATACTTAGTTCAGTCTCGGCTACATTTAACCAACTACCATTGCCAGGGGTATGGTAAATTTCCAATCTTCGAGCTAAAGGGTGGGTTTCTGGAGCTGGAAATGCTTCATAAAAAGAAGCGATATTATGGGTATTGAGATGATCACAAACTAACTTGACTTTTTGAGCAAATGGAATTGTCCACATCCAATAATTGCCTCACTTCTTCTGCCCAATCTATTCGAGTCCGACTATCTCGATTACTAAGCCGCCGCCATCCTCTGTTAGGATCAAAAAACATGAACAAAGCTTGTACTCCTTCAGGAGTATAGTGATCATCTTCTTTTTTGTCTTCTCCTGGCTTCATGGGGATGGTTTCGTAGAGATGTCCTTGAAGTTGCACAGAGGCTTCATCCATATTAATTAATGGTTTTTCTTCAGAATGGACACTGCTGTAAAGATCGAGAACAACTTCCATTTAGGAGACAAATCTGGCTAAATCCCTTTCTGGAATACAAAACCTTTGGATTTTCCAATGTCAGTGCCTAAGTCCTGATATTATTATCTTTACTTCTCCCCCACTCCCCCACTCCAATGTGGAGTGGGAGCATCTTGCTCCCTTGCTTGTATCTTGCTCCCATGAAGCGTCGTTGTTCATCCTCATCTACCATTCCGCGAGCAGGACTATCATACTATTTAGTTAACCCATGCTCTAGAGCATAACGAACTAATTCTGTTCGGCTGTTTGTACCAGTTTTCGTAAATAGTCTACTGACATACTTTTCTACATTGCGGACACTGGTGTTTAGGTCTCTAGCTATTTCTTTATTCATTAGCCCTCTGGCTACTAAATCTAATACACTTTGCTCTCTTGGGGTTAAATCCATTTTAATTGGTGATGGGGTTTGAGCGATTGTATTTTTCCCCATTAACATTGCTTTAATTTCGGCAATTTGACTTGCTAAAACAGCAATATCTGAAGTATTTTCCCCTTCATTTGGGCTTTTCGCTACTATTCGACGTTCTAACAAATTTTCTACTATAGCTACTAACTCCTCAGGATCGAAGGGTTTAGAAAGGTAAGCATCACAACCTGCTTGATAACCTTGAATGCGGTCTGTAGTCATTCCTTTGGCTGTCAAGAATACTACTGGTAAAGCTTTAAATCTTGGATCTTCTCGTAATTTTTGTAGAAATTGATAGCCATCTATTTGAGGCATCATAATATCTGTAATTACTAAGTCTGGTAAATATGATTGTAGGATATCCCATCCTTGATTAGCATTACTGGCAACGTTTACATTAAATCCACTATCTTCTAAATAAGCTTGTACGGCTTCCCGTAACCCTGGTTCATCATCTACTAATAATATTTTGCTTGGCATTTTTAATTTTTCCTCTAGCTTATTTTTAGCTTGAATCATTCCAGGCATATAGATTTTTCTAGTTTTACTACTTTCTATAATTTAGCTAATTTTCATTATTAGTGGAGCTAAAATAATGTATGGTTTATAACACTTGACAAAAAGTTATTAAGTTATTTTTAAATTTTATGGAGCAGATTTTGCCAGTAACTTCAACCCGTTCCTAATGTCAATAATGAAGGTATTAGATAATTAATTAACGGGCTTTGTCCTCAAGGTAGAGGGCAAGAGGCAGACTGTACAAGTATTTCCATTAGACATCTCCTCCAAAAGAGGGAACACCGGATCTGGGAACAGGGAAGAGTAATGGATGATTTCTGGATAAGAATTGATTTTACTTTTTATCCCACATTCTGCAGGTTATAGTAGAAATTTTAAATATTTTTCAAGTAAGGCAGGGTAAGGAATTCAATATTTTGGCCATTAGGGATTTAGGTGAAAAATTTCTCCCTTTCAGCTGATCGCATCCATTCAGTTTCCTAGAGGATGTATTGCTATTGTACTCAAGGGCGCGATATAGCTACCGCTAGGATCCGCCAACGCATTTAATTGCTTCCTAACCCATCATTAATATCTCTAGACTATTCAATGACAGAATCAGCAAGGATTTGAGACTAGCGATCGCTATTTGGCCACACAGAAATGTTGACAGTGATATCATCTGTAAATTGACTCTCCCAAAAATCAGCAGCTTTCCGAAAACCAATATCTGCTTGCGTATTGTCAGTCGAAGTTAAATTGATAGTTAAAGCTCGTACCTCAGGCACTTTAACATATAGTGATACAACCGAACTTAGAACTGTTAGAGCTAGTAATCTACTATGTTTCATATTTAGAATTTTGGAGTTCTGAAATTATGAGCATCCAGTAAATGTAAATGCACAAATTTAATTTTTTGCAGCATTTCTTTACTTATTGATGGAGAAAATAGCAAACATTTTCCAGTCAGTGCAAGTGTTTTTACAGAGCTTCATCAAAACAACATATTTCTCCCATCCATATATTTGTGGTTAAAAGTCTTATATCATGTCCGGTTAAACAGTGATAAATAAATAACTACGGAGTCCTCAGGAGTCAGTCCTCAGGAGTCAGGAGGAAAGAGGTAATAAAGAAGAACAACAGCAGAAGAAGGAGAAAGTTTTTTTATAACTAATTATCCGGACATGATATTACAGAATAAACATTCAAGTATAATTTATAGCAATGTGCGCTGGCATATTTACACATTATTTTTTGTACACCTGTTCGCTTACTGCACTTTGAGCTGGACATTGTAAATACCTGAGCGCACATTGCTATAACTAAAAAAAATATTTAAAGACTTAATGAAGTTTGACTTAATTGCAGGGTTTAATCTTGACTTCTACTACCCTAAAATGTTACTTATATAAGATTATTTATTGACGTTTGTACCCGATAGCTAATTGCTACATCTCCAGAAATTGTTTGAGTCCCACTCAAATACTTATAGAACCCATTTGAGTTCTCCTTACCTAACATCAGCCTTACATTTTCTTGGTTTAATCATGATTGGCATAAATAGTTATCACTCAACCACTATCTAGCCAAAAATTGCTCGATATACTAGCTACTTCAGAAGCTAATTTAGCTTGAATAAAAATACAAAATAGGTTCTATAAGTTCTAATTATTAAGATAGAAAAAAAACTATCACATCTATCACATGATACCTAACAGCTAACTTGGGAGCGATCTGTTAAAATTTCATAACCAGTATTTGTTACCAATACTGTATGCTCAAACTGAGCTGAAAGAGAATTATCAACAGTAACAGCAGTCCATTTATCGGATAAAATTCGTGTAAATCTAGAACCAGCATTCAGAATTGGTTCAATAGCTAAAGTCATGCCTGCTTTGAGTTTCACATTTGGCAAACTTTTAGTTCGAGAGTTAAAAACAGAAGGTTCTTCGTGTAAATTTCTTCCCACACCGTGACCTGTAAATTCTTCGACTACACGAAAACCATTTGCTTCTACATGATCTTGAATAGCTCCTGCAAGATCGAGTAGATAAGCACCAGCTTTGACTTGTTCGATACCTTTATACATTGCTTCTTCTGCTACACGAATTAGTTTGGCTGCTTCAGGAGCAACTTCAACTACGCCAATGGTAATACAAGAGTCTCCATGAAATTCTTGATAGTAAGCTCCTGTATCTACTTTTAAAACATCACCAACTCGAATAACTTTTTTCTTGCTGGGAATACCATGGACAACTTCGTTATTTATGCAAGCACAAATAGAACCAGGAAAACCATGATAACCTTTAAAACTTGGCGTTGCCCCCATTTCTCGAATGCGTTTTTCTGCATATGCATCTAGGTCAGCAGTTGTCATTCCTGGTTTAACAATCAGAGAAATTTCTTTGAGTACTGTTGCGACTATTTTACAGGATTGTCGCATAATTTCTATTTCTCGTTGAGATTTAATTTCTATTCCTCGACGTTGTTTTTTCTTAACAGTAGGACGTGGCTTAGGTTTTGCGGGAGTTGCGAGTATATTACTAAAAATGTTCATGTTTTCTGACAAGTTGTTAACTAGCTATCAGCATTTTTTGTACCGAAACGCTTTTTAAATATTATCTATGACATCTTAAAGTCTAGGTAGAACTAAAGTCAAATGTCAAATTGATGCCTTGACTGAGACAAGATAAATTGAGAATATTTAAACTCTACTTGGAATTGATAGATTGAGACTTTTTTTGACTAAAATATTATGAAATTATTGGTTTACTAGTGCAGGATGGCGGAAATAACTAACCAGTTAAAAAAGGTTCAAAAGCTTGTACAATAACCTTTCTTCCCTTCTGCCTTCTGCTATCCTAGATAACTAAAGCTATCCTAGATAACTAAAGCTATCCTAGATAACTAAAGCTATCCTAGATAACTAAAGCTATCCTAGATAACTAAAGCTATCCTAGATAACTAAAGCTATCCTAGATAACTAAAGCCTTCTGCTTTTTTGCACTAGCTTTTTTTGATGAGATCTACAAGACTTACGCATAACCACCACATATACTAGGGGCGTTACGAAGAACGCCCCTACAGATGGTGTATAATTTCTACTTTGCGTAAGTCCCGATCTACTCAGAATTTTTAATACTGCAAATTTCAGGATCGTGAGGTACAGTTTAAGACTAATCTATACTTTTTATTCATTTGTTTGTTGTTCCCTATTCCCTATTCCCTCACAGGAGTGCACATTCCCTCACAGGAGTCAGCATTCCCTTGCGTCTGATGCCGACGCGGGATCTGACCGCTTGCGTCTGTCGCCGACGCGGGGTCGCACCGCTGTTCCCTAAAAGCATAAAACTTTGTACCTTATCAACTCGAAAACTTCTGTAATTCTATGATTCTACTGTAGTTGTATTTGATTCTGTATTTTCCTTGGGTTTCTTTTTATTAAATAAGCCACTCATAATAATACCTGTTACTAACATCCAGATCAATCCGATACCATTTAGGAGTACATAAAAAGGTTTAATGTCTTCTCCAAGATATTCGGCTTCGTGAATTACCATTAAAATATGTGCCTGGTCTCTGGATAAACCAAACCAATTTCTACCAAGTCGGTAAGCTACTCCTGTAATGACAGTGACAAATAATGGTAGAAAAACTATTGGGGCTATTATTCTATGTAATTTACGGAATGTTTGTTTCATAATTTCCTTTAAAGTTTAAAGTTACCAGTAATGAAGTAAAGTGGAATATTTAACGGTTTGCTTGATTGTATTTTTTTCTAGAAGCAAGGCTATCACATACTACTGGACTGACACAGCTAATTTTGTGCATTAGAAAATGGGGGGATGGGGTGATGGGGAGATGGGGTGATGGGGTGATTATGAAAAAAGCTAATGCACCATTTAAGCTGTGTCGGTCCACTACAATAATTGAATGCTGCATTTTACAGCACTTTTTAGGGAGCGTGAGGTATAGTTTTAAGATTAATCTTTTTTTCCCTACTCCCTACTCCCTAAAGTCCTAAAATTTTGTACCTCATCAACTCCAAAACTGCTGTAAAATCTTCAAAGCATTGTCCAATTTACTCTAAGGATTTAACTTTCTAATAAATTCTAGAGGTAAACCATCACAGTCAGCAATAAAAGCAACTTCATAAACATTATTTCCAATCATTTGTTGAGTAGGCTCTAAAAGAATTTTCAATGGTTGAAAAATTTCTGGTTGTGCTGCTGCTGTAGCATCAAATTGTTGTTTTAAATCATTTAACCAACTAGGTAAATCTGTAGTATTTTGAGTCAAATCAAATGATAAATGATAATATCCAACATAATGCTCATCCCCAAAAGCATCAGGTGCAGGTTTTGGCTGAGGAATTTCAATCAGTTCAATTCTGCCATTTAATCCCTCCATCCAACAAGCTAAAGTATAGCCTGTAGTAAAGCGTTCGCAGACCGTAAAACCTAGTTTTTCATAGAAAGCGATCGCCCGATGAATATTGGCTGTCCGAATCGAGGCATGGTGCATTCTAGTTTAATATTTTTAACCTGATTTTCAGTATTAATTTTACAGTAAATAGAACTCAGTTAAGACTAATTTATTTTGGCAATAAATAAGGATAACTTTTCAAGAGAAAAGGGAAAGACTTTTCAGCTATCAACCCTATTCAATCAATCAATATTTATAAATCATTTATAAATGCTAGACCTCTTGCAAAAGTTTTAATTAAATCAATTCAAGATATTAAATCAACAATTTCACCTCCCTATTCCCTATTCCCTATTCTCTCTCTTGGTGCGCGTTCCCTTGGGTCTGTCGCCGACGCGGGGTCGCACCGCTATTCCCTATTGCCTGACTTCCGCAAGAAGTCTGCGGAATAGTTTATTCAAACAATCGAAAATAGGGATATCGAACGGGTACTCCTGCTTCTTTGTCCAACTGAAAATTGATTACTTCCCAGCAAGGCTCATCCTTGGGGTCGGGACTAAATTCTACAGGTAAACCATAAAGTTTGGGCTTACAGGAAGAGTCAGAGTTAGAACGCCAAGGGGTACTACGTTCCAAATAGGTACTAACCAACTCCTGATATCTTTGAGCAATAATCAAACGAGTAGCTCTATATCCTTCAGTATAAAGTCGATCCAGCGCTTCATGGATTTCAAACCTAATACCATCGGGATGAGTATGTTGCCGATACCACTCATCGTTCCATAGACGCCAGTGACGGCCAGACTGAAGATGACACAACTTACCAGTATTTGGGTCAACCTCAAAAGCTCCGTGACGAGGACATAAATACGTATCTGTCAAGGTGAGAGCTGGTATGGTCTGGCGACAGTGAGGACACTGAATTTCAGGGCCAAACATTGGGTATTGGAGGGCAGAATTGATAGAGGATTGGGTCATAGTTTCTAGAGAGCTGTGGTGACTTAATTATAGTTAGCTTGGTTAAAGAATCTGAGCTAAATAGCTACAGGATAGTTACTAAAGTACTACATCAAACTCTTAACCTACATTATGGGGTAGAGAATTTGTGATGTTTCAACCAGGAGTCAGGAGTTAAATATTTTTTAGCCTATGGCAAGGAACGGGTTGATTAGGATATGGACTAATGATGAATCTTAGATTAGGTAATGTTTTTCCCACTGTTTCCTCTTGCCTGTTGCCTGTTGCCTGCTATAAAATTCCGATTAAGCAAACATCACTAATATTAACGAAGATCATGTCAAATCAGCCCTCTTTTTGGCCTCCTCCAGATTTATCCCAAGCTGCTTTTGTGGCAGATAACGCTGTAGTTATGGGTGTTGTGGAAGTAGGAGTGGGAGCTAGTATTTGGTATGGGACTGTTGTCCGAGGGGATGTAGAACGGATCGTGATTGGAAACCATAGTAATGTCCAAGATGGGGCAGTGCTTCATGGAGACCCTGGTTTAGTAACTGTTTTGGAAGATCATGTGACAATTGGACATCGAGCTGTGATTCACTCAGCTCATATAGAAAAAGGTTGTTTGATTGGTATTGGAGCTGTAATTTTGGATGGTGTACGGGTAGGGGCAGGTAGTATTGTGGGAGCTGGGTCTATTGTCACTAAGGATATACCGCCATTGTCTCTGGTGGTAGGAGTACCGGCGAAAAAAGTTAGGGATATTTCAGAGTCAGAGGCTGCTAATTTAATTGAACACGCTCAACGTTATGAAAAGTTAGCTTTAGTCCACGCTGGCAAGGGAACTGATGTTGGATTTACCAAGTGAAGTCAAAAGAAAAGTGTATTTGAAGTCAAAAGTCAAAAGTCAAAAGTCAAAAGTGAATTGAGGCTTATAAGTAGTCAAGCAAAATTAATTGTATATTTGATGGTCAGGTTAAATAGGTAAGAAAAATTATTTTTAGATCGACTGCTCAAGGACACAAATGTATTTTATCAAAATAATTTGGTCGTGCAACCCTGGCTTTTAAGGGGAAATATTTTTGGAGCTTTGCTAAAATTCCCGTTACAAAAATCACTTCTAACTTCTGACTTCTGACTTTTGACTTCTGACTTCGTTAATCCCTATTCCCTATTCAAATTTTGCTCAAAAAACTTAATTTTAGATTAAGATTATAAGAAATGATAAATCTTTAAAAATCTTTAGGAGGGGAGTAAATGGAATTTGACTTTCGTTTGTTAATTGTTCTATTACCTATAATTGCTGCTGGTGGTTGGGCAGTTTACAATATTGGGGCTGTAGCCATTCAACAAATCCAAAAGTTCTTAAACAAAGAAGCTTAGATTCAACCTCAGCTCTTTGCTAAAAAACCGACTGTTTCTTACACTCAGACAACAGTCGGTATTTTTATTTATTAGACATCTCCTTCAAAAGAGGGAGTAAGGAGTAGGGAGTAGGGGGAAAGAATTGAGAATTTATGTGGGGTAATTGATTTTATTTTTTATTATTGGAGATGTCTATTAGACATAGGCGTGAAAAAGATATAGACTTTTTGTAAAAGTAGGGAATAGAAAATAGGGAACGGCGGATATGGAAAGATTTTTTTAGGAAAAAAACACGGAAAATGATTTTTTGAGTTATTACACTCTAGTTTATAGCAAATAAAGGGCAAGTTTATTTTATGGAGATATATATTAATTTGTAAGCATTTCCTCCGGAATGCTGTGCAAACAGCCGTCAGCTATCAGCTATTACTTTTAGTTTACGATCAAAGCTTTATTAATTGTCTTACTACAAAAGTTTGCTTCCTTGCTCTTAAAGTCTATATTAATTTAAACACTGTCCTTAAGGAGAGAGTCTGGTTGCGGATAGCTGACAGCTAATAGCTGTTTCGCAGCATGACCTAGGAAATGCTTACATTAATTTTATGCAAAATTTAGGGGTAATGTATGGCTTTAGAAACTGCCGTAACTGAAACAGCTATTGAGCAAAATATAGAACAGTTTTTATTAGTTCTTTCTGTTTCTCTGAGTGTGGCTACTCTCTCACGAGTTTTTAGTTGGTTCCGTAGAATTCCCTTTACATTATTATTAGTAATTTTCGGATTAGTTCTGGCATTTATTGATGTGAGATTAGTCAATTTATCTCCTGAATTAATACTCGAAATTTTCTTGCCTCCTTTATTATTTGAGGCTGCTTGGAATTTGAATTGGCGAGACTTAAAACGAGATTTAGTTCCAGTGGGATTTTTTGCCATTATTGGTGTAATTATTTCTGTAGTTGGTATTGCTTATGGTTTGAATTTTTTCACCGGAATTCCCTTAGCGATCGCCTTTCTGGTCGGAGCTAGTTTATCAGCAACAGATCCTATTTCTGTAGTAGCTTTATTAAAAGAATTAGGAGCAAGTAAACGCCTACGCACCTTAATGGAAGGAGAAAGTTTATTTAATGATGGGGTGGCGGTTGTTGCCTTTACTTTGCTCGTAGGAATTCCATTAGGAACAGTAGATAAATTTTCTATTTCGGACTCTCTATTCACTTTTCTTAGTTTTGTTGGCATCGGTGTCGGTATAGGTTGCTTAATTGGTTTTGGCATTTCTTACCTCACCCAACGTTTTGATTTACCTTTGGTGGAACAGTCACTAACTTTAGTTTCTGCTTATGGTACTTATGTAATAGTAGAAAAATTAGGGGGGTCGGGAGTTATTGGGGTTGTCACTGTTGGTTTAATTTTAGGTAACTTCGGTTCCCGCATTGGGATGAACCCCCGCACTCGGTTAATAGTTAGTGAGTTTTGGGAATTTGTGGCATTTTTTGTCAACTCCATAGTGTTTCTGTTAATAGGCGATCAAATTCGATATTCAAATCTGGCAGATAATATATTATTGATAGCAGTAGCTATTGGAGCAGTTCTTGTCACGCGAGCAATTTCGGTTTATAGTTTGAGTGCTTTGAGTAATTTGGTAGTCAAGTCAAATATTGGTTTAAAAGAACAAACGTTACTTTGGTGGGGAGGTTTACGAGGTTCGGTTTCTATTGCTCTGGTGTTGAGTGTACCTGTAGTTTTGCCTGGGCGAGATGAAATTACGGCAGTTGTATTTGGGGTGGTATTGTTTACATTGTTGGTGCAAGGTTTAACAACTCAGTCAATGTTGAAAGTATTGGGTTTAATAGGCGACCAACCGTTGCGTCAGGAATATATGGAAACGACCGCTCGCCGTGTAGCTTTAAAACGGGTGCTTAATTATGTGTCTGAGTTGGTCAGGTTGCAAGAAATTGACCCAGAATATTATCGCTATCAGGCAGAATTTTTGCAAAAGGAATTGAAGCAGTTGCAGGAGAAAATTGATAAAATGCAAGCAGAACACTCTCAGTTAGTGGCGCTGGATATGAAGTTATTGCGGGAAGAGTTGGTGGATATCGAAGCGGAAACTTATGCTGAGTTTATTCGAGCAGGTAAGTTGAATAGTAATATTTCTCCTCTTTTGGCAGAAGTATTTGAGGAGAAAGAAGAGCAAGAATCATAAATAGGAATGGAGTAGAAGCAATTCATGTTTGTGCAGCATTCCACAGGAAATTCTCCCTATGGTTTCTTGATTTTTAAATGCTAAAGGTATAAAGAGCGATCGCTGTTGTTGTAATTATAGCACTTCCTGCTGCCCGTGAGGTACATATCGTGAGGTACATATTTTGCAGGAATATCATGTCCGCTTGAATACTTATACTTTGGTGGAAGGCAGAGGGCAGCTATGCTGCTATGCTGTTTGCGTAGCATTCGGTAGGAAAGAGTTTCTTTCAATTAGACATCTGGTAAAAATCAAAAATAAAATCAATTCTTATCCATAAATTATCAATTATTCCCCTCCCAGGAGGGGTTCGGGGTGGGTTCCCTGTTGCTTTCCGGAGCTGTTGCCTGTTGCCTCTTTTCTGGAGATGTCTATTGAAACTTAGTTCTATATATGCTCCGATGCTACCGGACATAAGGCGTTGCACAGCGACGAATGATTTGAGATTTTTGATTGAATTGGATTGTGGATTAATCAATTGCTAGAATGATTAATTAATGGTTATTTTTAGTCAGAGTCTAAACTAATTTTTGCCAATATCATTCCAGAATGTGCAACCCCGGACATAATATATAGCGGTTTTCACAAAGGTAGACTACAGACAAAATATAAGTATGTTTGAAGTTTAATAATTACAGACCTAATAGCTGTATTCTATGTTAATGAAAACCGCTATAAGTCCCCACACAGCAAGAGTTTGACTATTCATACCTTGTACATCATTACTATTTATTCGCATTCTGCTTATTTCTATGACTAGCAATACGAGCTGCTCCACTATCCACAGGACCACCAGCAATAGGAATCACCTGATATTTGCGCTCTTCTTCTAAATTTTTTAGTTTAGTATAATCAACCCAGTGAATACAATTTACAGGACAAGTGTCGATCGCTTCTTGGATTAATTCTTCAGAGTCCCCATCTTGCTGAAAAACCCGCGCTCGCCCATGATCTGGTTCAATATAAAATGTATTATGGGCAACATGAGCGCAGTGTCTACAACCGATACAGGTAATTTCATCAACGTAAACTCCCTTTGGTCGCAACATTCCACCCAGTTCGGGTTCAAAACCTGAACGTTCGGGAGCATCCCGTAATATTCCACCAAGTTCGGGTTCAAAACCTGAACGTTCTGTCTCACCTTCTAGGGAGGATGAAGAAAAATCTAACATTTTGTAAAAGTAATAATATTATCTTAAATGTATATAAAATTTAGTAAGTTGGCCTTCGTTGATAGACCAAAAATACACTACTAATGTTGTATTGTAATAGCTGTTGGGTTTCGCTAATGCTTTTTCTTACGGAATGCTCCGCAAACATATTGCACCGCAAAACCCAACCTATAGTTGAAATCACTTTTCCACAATTTGGAAAGCTGAGTACTGATCGCTAACTGCTGACTGCTATTTAAGCACTCCAACGTTGAACAACTAGACGTACAGATCCATCCTGATTTTTTTGCTGTTCGGTAACCTGAAATCCTTGTTTAGCAGTTTCATTAACTACAGTATGGAAAGCATAGCGCTGAGTCACCATATTAAGAAACCGATCTACAGACCATGCTTGTTGCCAGAATTGTAGATCGGCGACCAACTCATATTCATTTCCATTCCAGGTAAACCCTAAGTCATACCCATTATTCTGTTCTACAACTACTTCAGCAGTGCTAGTTTGTCCACGATAACCACGAACTTCTGTAGGACCAGATTTCCAGTCAATACCTAAATCTGTGAGAGCGGACTGCAAAGAATTCAAGTTACGAATTTGAGTTTTGATTTGACTAAAGTGTGACATAGTAATTCTAAGAGAAATAAACTGAACTCAACAAGAAAAAAAATTTTAGTAACTGCTAAAAGAAGAAACTTGCGTCTTAGCAGTATCAGACTGATGCTGCTGTTGAGCAAAGTATTCAGAAGTTGATTCTTGAGTGAGAATAATTCCTAATTCTTCTTCAATTGCCTTAGTTACTTCTGTACAGGATGTACCGACAATGCCAGTAACTTTTTCCTGTACTCGACCATCTGGATAAATAATGAACTCTAAAGTTTCCATGTTCATAGCTCAATATATGAACAACAGTTGTAGGACTATACGCCGACACCAATTATTTGAAAGTGATGCCTGCTGATGTTGCTTATTTTTGTTATTAAATGACTTTATTTTAATCTAAATCAATTTTTACTAATTGATAGATTACGAGTCATTTTTTAACAAAAGTTAATATAATCTGAAGCAATACATCAGTTATTTGTTAAGTTTGACGTATATTTTGGAAACCGTCAAGATAATGGACTCAAGTACGATGAAATATGGGATCAAGAAGATAACCAGGTGAGTAATATAATAAAACTTCAAGCTAAAAGCGCTTGACAAATATCACTCATACTGTTAAAGAAAATATTTTTCTTTGATATTTCTTGTCCAATAAGTATTTTGGAATTTGTCGGTCAAGTATCTGTTGAAAATACAAATGATTTTCTAGGTTAAGTTGATATGTAATCAGTTGCCATAACCGTTAGAACCGATGGAATAGCTGTTTGTGTAGTAGGACTTAGGAGAATTAACATAAGATTAATTACTAATCTTATCTCCTAGATAAATAAAGCCTTCTTTGTTCTTCTCTCTTCCTTAAGAATAAAGGCTCGTTATATTATCTGAAATAATTTTTATGTTTTCTTAGTGAAAATTAGGTTTTGAATTATTTCATTTTCGTTAATTTCTAATAATTGCAAATAGATTTTTTAGACAATTAATTAAATCCCTAACGAACTAGGAACTTTAGGTTAAATTCCCTCGTCTTTATCGATCTTTTAACTTTTGACTTTTAAATCCAGCTAAATGGCATGACTTCCGCAGTGATGCACCTTAGCAGATAATAAAAGTCTGTCCACTTAAATTAAGTACTATAAGTGCTATGCAAACTACAAATTCCAAAAATCAAATTCGTGTAGGTGTTTTAGGTTTCGGTGGCCTGGGTCAAGCTGCAGCTAGGGTACTCGCTCCTAAACAAGAAATGCTCTGGGTTGCTGCTGCTGACCAAAAAGGTTATGCCTACAACACTCAAGGATTAAATCCCGACCAATGTATGACCATGTACAATACTCAAGGGTCTTTAGGCCATTTAGAATCTGGTGGCGTTTTAAGCAGTCACAGTATTGAAGAATTAATCGGAGTTGCTGATACTGTGGATGGTTATTTTCTGGCCTTACCAAACTTGCCTAATACTTTTATGGCAAATGTGGCAAAACAATTTATTGCTGCTGGTTGGCGGGGTGTATTGGTGGATGCGATTAAGCGTACCAGTGCTGTAGAGCAATTATTGGCCTTGAAAGATGAGCTACAAGCTGCGGGTATTACTTATATGACTGGTTGTGGCGCAACTCCTGGTTTGTTAACTGCAGCAGCGGCCATTGCGGCTCAGAGTTATGCTGAAATTCATAGTGTGAATATTACTTTTGGAGTGGGTATTGCTAATTGGGAAGCTTACCGAGCTACAATTCGTGAGGATATTGGCCATTTGCCTGGATATGATGTGGAAAAAGCTAAGGCCATGACTGATGCTGAAGTTGAGGCTTTGTTGGAGGAGACTAATGGTCTGTTGAAATTGGAAAATATGGAACACGCTGACGATATTATGTTGGAGTTGGCCGGAATTTGCGATCGCGACCGGGTGAGTGTGGGAGGTATTGTTGATACTCGCAACCCGAAAAAACCTTTGAGTACTAATGTTCAAGTTACAGGCCGTACTTTTGAGGGCAAAATTTCTACACATACTTTTACATTGGGAGATGAAACGAGTATGGCAGCTAATGTTTGTGGCCCTGCTTTTGGCTATTTGAAAGCAGGAGTAGATTTATATCGAAGAGGTATTTATGGTTTGTTTACTGCTGCGGAAGTTATGCCACAATTTGTGCGGTAGTTTAATATAATTCAAAAATCAAATTATGGGGGGTGAGGAAAAATTCCCCAAAAAAATGTAGGGACGTTCCATGGAACGTTCCTACAAGTGCTTTAAAAAAGGTGTATTTGAGGCTTAATGAGATGTTTTATTAATTGTAGCTCTGACAAAAATAAGCATAAGGGGAAAGGTTTACTTAGCCCAAATCAATTAATAATTTTTCGATCTATTATAAACTTATTCAAAAGTATTCTCAAATACAATTGATACAGATTTCAATTAATTTACCCGATATATTCAAAAGTAGATAGGGTTGATACAAAAATTCCTTTCTATTCCCAGGTTATTTGAAGAGTTTTCTCTAATTGGCCTTTGTTCTTTGACTTAATAGGGCGAATGGTACTTGTCCCTACAGTTAAATAAATAATTGCTAATTTTATTAAAATTACTTCTTACTGGAGAGTACAAAGTTCTTCCAAAAAACGATTTGTTTTGAAGACTGAAAGTATTACTGGAAAAGGCTTACAGTACTTACAGTTGTGAATAAAGAGTTTTTAACTTTTAGATCGCTGAAAGCCTTAGCTAGTAATAGTTATTCCAAGAACTTTGCACTGTCTAGCTTCTTAGTTTAGCAAAAAAAAGAGACTAATCTATTAAGAAGAATTTGAAGCAAGAAAGTTCTGCAAATAACTTGTATAAATCACCGAAAACCCTCAAAAATCTGGGTCGAGCTTTGGCAATTGTCTAACTCACCAGATTTAATGAATTTTACCAAAACTGATCGGGAGTGTTGATCATGGCAAAAATTGGCATATTTTATGGTAGCACATCAGGTGTAACTGAAGAAATCGCTGAAGCATTGCGCGAAAAATTCGGGGAAGAAATTTGCGATCTTTATAGTATGGAAGAAGATTACGACGAATATAGTCAACTTCTTGATTATGATTATTTATTATTGGGTTGTTCTACCTGGGGTGCCGGGGAAGTACAGAATGACTGGCGCGAACCACTTTTTGACATGGATATCGAAAAGCCTGATTTTACAGGAAAAACTATTGCTTTGTTTGGTGCAGCAGATCAAGTCGGTCATGGAAAGCACTTTGCTGGCGCATTGCAACTTATGTGTGACCACTTCGAGAAACTCGGTGCAACTATAGTGGGAGAGTTTCCTCTTGAAGGTTACAGTTTTGAACATTCTTCAGCGGTGCGTAATGGTAAATTTGTGGGGTTGCCTATTGATGAGGTTAACCAAAGTGAGTTAACTGAAGAGAGAATTACACAGTGGGTTGAAGCGTTACGCCCCATTTTTGTAGGCACGGAAAGTGCTGTGTTGATACCTGCTTAGATATTGAAATTTGAAGGTTGATATTAAATCTGGCTAACCATCTACAGTAAAGTTGTTAGGAGTTGTTTGAATAAATTTCTAATTTTAAGATGTTTTTCGACTTCAGTAATGGCAACTGTTTAGCCGGAAATAGTAATATCTATCACATCGTGTGAAAATTTGTTTTGTTTGCATCTAAGTTCATCTCCTTTTGGAGTTGGGGAATATTCCTCAACTTTTTTTTTGAATATTCATGTTTACATCAAAGTGGATAATTTTCTCTTTAATGATACTCAGGGGAAATTCTGGTTTTTTGCGTTGAATAAAAAGTCATATGCAGGGGCTTGTTTGCCCCTACATATAAATTATCTCACAACTTTTTGGAAGATGCAAGGCAAAAAAACTTGCGCTGCCGATTCTGAAGCTTCATAAAATGATGAATTGGAGGCTGAGGCGATTATTTTCTGTACTTCTGGGGTGAGCCTAGCATTCCATAGAAACTCTGTTTGTCTTTTTTTTTAAAGTGGATATAGCACTTTGCGACTCTATGAAGTACATCCATCACGGGCAAGATGCCCGCACTACAAGATTTTCACCATTTACCTTGTACATCATTTGACTGAAATATGCTGTAGTTTTCTTTTGATGATGGTCTGGAGAAAGTCCGGTTTTTGCGTTGAATAAAAAGTCATACGTAGGGGCGAACAACCCCCAATATATAAATTATCTCCCAAAAAGTTGTGAGATGCAAGGCAAAAAAAACTTGCGCCGCCAATTTTTGAGCTTAACAAAATGATGGATGGAGGATGAAGTAATAATTTTCTCTGTTTGTGAAGTGAATGTTGTCGGTTTCTACTAAAGCTATTTGGTCTTTTTGTAAAAGTAGATAATTTACTCTTGTTGATAGTCAGGGGAAAGTCCGGTTTTTGCGTTGAATAAAAAGTCATGCGTAGGGGCGAACAACTCCCAAGACATAAATTATCTCACAACTTTTTGGAAGATGCAAGGCAAAAAAACTTGCGCCGCCGATTCTGAAGCTTCATAAAATGATGGTTTGGAGGCTGAGGCGATTATTTTCTCTATTAGACATCTCCAAAAATCCAAAATAAAATCAATTCTTATCCATAAATTATCAATTATTTCTCCCTGTTGCCTGTTGCTTTTTGCCTGTTACCTGTTGCCTCTTTTCTGGAGATGTCTATTTCTGGGGTTAATGTTGTGAGGTTTCTATAGAGGTTGAAAACTTAAGGTGAGACTATGGGTAATTTCCGTAGTATATTAAGCAATAGCAGTTTGATTAGATGATAGGAGCCATGTTTGAAGTTGATTAATCAGAGCTTGAGTGTGATGATAAGCTATCATATCCCCTCCATCGCAGAAACATTTTGCTGCAGCTTGCCAGTCTTGAATTGCTGCTTGATAAAGTCCCTGGTGGTGGTGTAAGAGTCCTCGGTTTAAATAAGCTTGAGCTTCATGGGGATTAAGTTGTAGAGTTTTGCTAAAATCTTCCATTGCTCTTTCTATATTTCCCATTTTGCTACAGACACAACCTCGGTTTAAATAAGCTCTGGAATTATGAGCATCAATATTAATAGCATAAGTAAAATCTGCCATTGCCTTGTGCATTTTTTTTGACATTAAATATGCTAAACCTCGCTCGTTATAGATATCTGCTCGATCAAAATTATTGTCTTGCTTGGTATTTGCTAAAACTAGGTTATAGTCAACTACAGCTTTCTGATAATTTTTCAGTTCAAAATTAGCTAAACCTCGATTGTATAAAGCACGAAAATCGTTATGATTTTGATTAAGGACTTTGGTATATTCTGCAATGGCCTGTTGGTAATTACCAATGTTGTAGTAAGATAAACCTAGATTAAGATTTGCTTCTATATTTTTTGGGTTGAGTTTGATAGCTTGGGTACAGTCAGCGATCGCTTGCTGGTACTTTTCCCACTGAAGATAAACTAAACATCTATTACTATAAGCACTGGCAAAGTTAGAATTAAGTTCTATTGCTTTGGTGAAATTATTAACTGCTTGTTCATAGTTTTTATCTTGAGTATTAGCTATACCTTCAGTGAAAAATTTTTTATACATTCCGCTCTGTGAGCTAGCAGTTGCAGTTTTCATTGGTGGGGAGAATGAAAAAAATATTACTGCAAAAACTATGCCAATGCTTAGTAGAAATCGATAAAAGTTGTTCATAATATCTGTGAAGATTGATAATAGTTATTGGCGATAATAAGCTATGGCTTTTACATTAAATGCTAATTAGCCTCAATAGTTTTTATTACAACTGATAATCCGAGTTCTATCTAAATTTATTATATTTATTTCAATATTAATGTCAGCATTAAGCCGTCAGCTATTAGCTATCAGCTACTAATTTTAGGGAAGGTAAAACCAACCTTTGAAATTGAAAAATAATAAAAAGTTACTGCCAAAGTCTCAGGACCAAACCTGAGAAGTAATTATTCACTACTATAGTCATTCTGAATAAGACTGAAACTCTTTCAAGGCAAGAAACCCTTGTCTCAATCTTAATTGGAATAACTATAATTGCTGATAGCTGACTGCTGATAGCTGTTTGCGCAGCATTCCGCAGGAAATGCTTACATATTAATATTGGGGTGAACATCTAGAGCAAACTCAGCAGTTTCTTTCGCTCTAAATTTTCACCCCAACTAACTATTTAAAGAAAAATTTATTAGGACGAGAAAATTTTCAATTGTGAAGTAGAGAATTATTCTCGCTAATACTTTCATAACTTAGATACACAGAAAACAGATGCGTCTGTGTAGATTTTCGATACTTTTGAAGACGGTCAGAACTTTCTGAGAAACAGAAGCAATTTTTGACTAAGCAATAACTACTTTGTTTTTACAGTGGTTGATAGTCACCGAACAAGTCCAGTCCGACTTATTTCAAGATGAAGCTAATTTTTTATCTAAATTATTTCCATTTGCCAGCTTGATCTACAACATAAGCTGCAACATCTGCAATATCGTTAGGTTTGAGACGGCCCGCAAATCTTGGCATTGCACCTTTACCATTTGTGACTTGGTAAGTAACTGCTGCTACAGGATCTTTATCAAAACCTTTAAGATATTTTGTTAGGGCAGCGGTTTTTAGAGTTTTCGGTGCCATGATTGTATTGCGACCTCCCAAATGGCAAGCGTTACAATTACCTTGAAATATCTGCTTTCCATGAGCTAAGTCTGCAGCTAAAGCGGGGGGTTGTACAGCAACAACAAAAAAAGTTATGGCCAAAACCACAATTGATAGTAATTTTTTCAATTTTGTTCTCCTCTCTCAAAATAAATACAGAAAATTATTAAATCTGCGTTGTTAATTGTAAATTGCACCTTTATATTAAGTCAAACGACATCCTGTCAAACATAAAAATCAAATTAACCATTATCAAATAGTTTTTAATACTACATTTTAAATTTGTACTGATATTTTAGAGTGCTTTATAGCAGAAGGAAAAAGGAAGAAGAAAGAAGGAAGAAGGAAAATTCTTACGTTGTTTGAGTTTTAAACTTTTGAACTGTCTTAACTTTTCCTACGACTGCTATATTAATGATAAAAATAATTATTCTCCCCCTAAAATTATCTAAATCACAAGAATTAATTGTTGAAGTTATTAACACTTGTGATAGATAAATTTTTAGAGGGAGAAATATTGAAGAGTTATCAGTTATAACTCTAAATTTCAATTATTATTATGAGAACTAAACTATTTAGTAATCTGCGCAATAACAAGTATTCTTGTAATTACCTTGATAAACTACAGTAAAGCAATTTTAAAGCAGTTTCTTACGCTTAAGTTCTGCCTATTATTTTACAACCATATGGCCAACCATACCAGCGCCACGGTGAGGAATACAGAAGAATTCATAATCACCAGCCTTAGCATCTGCTGGGATATTTACATCAAAGCTCTCTCCAGCTCTAAATGCCATTTGTTTGTGGGAAAGCGATTTGGCTAGAGCTGCATCTGGTGACTTAGCAGGATTGAACATTACATTATGAGGTGGGAGCATACCGTTTTTAAATGTAACTGTATCACCTGGTTTAACAGCTACTTTCCTAGGACTAAATTGTAGTCCACCAGCACCCATTGTTACTGTATAGTTTGCTGCTTCTGCTGGATTAGAGAATACTAAACTACCGATAACTAGCATTGCTATGGAAGCTAGCAGTGCTACAGACTTGGAAAGTGAAGAAATAAAACGCATTTTTACTCCTGTTTTTTTAAGATTATTATGTATTCACAGGTCATTGTACAATAGATATCTTCCAAAAAAAATCTGAAACCCTGATTCTATCTGGGTGAAAATCTAATTTATGGAGATTCGGAGATTTTAAATTGTAAAACGACAGATTGTCATACTTAAATAATTTAACATAATATAAGGAGAAATTTTCACTACGGTGTTGTCAAAATCTAAAAATAAAAAATAATGAGTCCTTTACCAGATCACCGTCCACAACAAATGTCTTTAGGCCCTCTGGAAACAGAGATTTTGAATATTGTTTGGAAATTAGGTTGTGTCACAGTCAAACAGGTACATGAATATATTCTGGCTGACCCTGACCGAGAACTAGCTTATACTTCAGTCACTACAGTGCTACGTCGCCTGACTCAAAAAGGTTGGTTAATTTGTGATGAAAGTGAGCGTGCTTTTGTGTGGCGACCTTTAATTTCTCGTCGAGAAGCTCAAATGTTGAGAGCGCATCAACAATTAAATAAATTTCTGGAAGTAGGAAACCCAGATTTGGTGGCCTCTTTTGCCGATAGTTTAGATTCTGCTAGTATCGAGCAAATAGAAGCGATCGCCGAAAAGCTAAAAGCTATACGCAAAGTTAGGGAGGACAAAGAATAATGCACCTGATCATCATTTTGGGAGCTGTTGGGTTATCTTATGGCCTCAGAAAAACTTACTTTTTTACTCCGCGTAATTGGGGCCAACGTTGGGAGCGATCGCTGCTGTTATTTATTTCTTCTCCCATCATATTAATTACGACGGCCATTGCAGTTATTTGTATGGGTCCTCAAGGAGAAATGCTTGGACTATCGACTGGATGGTTGAGTTATTTATTGGCCTGGGTTTTTTGTGGATGGACAGCTATTTTAGGTTTGATTTTAGGTTATGAAGGTTGGCGGTCTGTACAAAAGGTGAATAATTATCCTCAAATAATTATTGAGGGTAAATCAGTACGTTTACTGGATACTCCTATTTTATTTAGTGCCCAAATAGGCCTTTGGAATTCTCAGTTAGTAGTGAGTAAAGGACTTATAGAAAGATTAAATTCCGAGCAACTTTATGCGGTTTTAAATCATGAACAAGCACATTATTATTATCGAGATACTTTTTGGTTCTTTTGGTTAAGTTGGTTAGGAAAGATTGTGCCTTTTTTACCAAATACTGAAATTTTGTGGCATGAACTTTTAACTCTTCGAGAAGTGCGTGCCGATCAGTGGGCAAAAAAACAAGTTGATGGGTTATTATTGGCGGAGACTTTGTTGTTAATGGTGAGCGATCGTTTAACTCAGACAGCTAATTTTGCTGCGGCATTTAGTTGTACAACTCCCCCTAACCGTTTGACTGAAAGAATTGATGCGTTGTTAGCAGAACCAGATTTTTCTATACAGCAAAATAATTACTGGTTTTGTAGTTGGATATTATTAAATTTTTTCCCTTTAATGACTATGTTATTTCATCAGTGAAAGAAGGAAGAAGGAAGAAGGAAGAAGGAAGGAGGAAGAGGATAAGAATTTTTGTTTCTCGCGCTATTATTGGGACATGATATACAGCATATTTCATATTAGTGAGGTACACCAGTCGCGGGCAAGATGCCCGCACTACAAACACTTTATCATCTATATTTGTACCTCATCTATCTGCAATCTGCTGTAAATTGTGATTTAATCGTTTTTAACAAAAAAAATGCTTTAGAGTAATTAGATTCATATCAGAAAAGAAAAAAAAGAATCTCAATCAAGACATGAAGTGCCAGAGTTTAGAGGGTCGTGAAAACCCCCTAAATTTCTTGATAGATTTTCATCTTCTGCCTTTTTTAACCCAGAGATATATAGCACTACACAATTAGGTTAAGACAATACTAAATGCTAAAAGTAAGTCAGATATTACTTTTGACTTTTGACTTTTGACTTCTAACTTGCCCGTAGCGCTATATATCTAAGCTGCTGACAAGAAATATTGTTGTCTTTTCTGATGCTGTAAATGATACATGTGTTCAAACAATTTCCAACAATATTCTTCAGAAAGTCCGCAAGTTATAGCTCCTCTAAGTACAACATTAAAATACCAATCGTTAGGAGCTAATTCCTGGGGTAATTTATCTATAACAATATAGGTACAAACCTCACTATATAATTTTCCCTGACTATATACCTTCACTATTTCTGGTCGATAACCACCGCAGTGAATTTGTTTAATAAAATCGAATTTTACAGTTTCTCTTTCATCTAGTCGAGGGCGTAACCTTAAAGGTAAATGATAAAGCACTCCTTCTACATTAGAATTCGGGTCTTTTACTACATCTAACGCTCCACAATTACGCTTTTCTGAATAACGATAAAATCCAATTCTATATCCTTTAAGTTTAGCAGGACCTATAACATAGTGATGAGTATTTTCTCCCAAGGTTCGTTTTAAGTCTACAGGACACATGCAAGATCCATAGGCAAAGTAGTAAAACTTTTTCTCTGTAGAAGTCAGCTTGTTCATTTTAGTTATTGATTTGAAACTCTGAGTTAGTATATGTCTGAAAAGACAGATTTGATTGGAGCATATGCATTAAATTGTGCAGAAAGTTTGATACTTTTTTCTGTTAGATTTTGCACAATATAGTAATCAGTAGTCAGCTATCAACTTTTCACTTTGAAGAAGGAGTCAGGAGTCAGGAGTCAGGAGTCAGGAGTTATATCATGTCCCGTTGAATACTTAGGGTTTGCTGATTAAATCTAAAAGCATTGATCTATCAATGCTTTAGCTGTTTTAGGTTGAAAAAAATTCCTGGTTTTGAGCTCTTCATGCTCAAAAAGTTAATATTAATGGTAAGAGTTGGGCAGAAAAATCATTCTTACATTGTTACTTCTACCTCCTCTTAATTCCCATTTCTCCCCTCCTGGGAGGGGGAGGGGCGAGGGGTGGGTTGTCTCCTGTCTCCTGTATTCCCCTCCTGGGAGGGGGAGGGGCGAGGGGTGGGTTGTCTCCTGCCCCTACTAAAAGATTTTTGAGCGCAAACCCTACTTATAAATAACTTAGCGAGGAGTCAGGAAGCAAGAAGAAGGAAGAGGAGAAGAAAGTTTTTTATCACTAATTAAACGGACATGATATTAGACTACTGAATAATTTGGTATACCTACACAAAATAACCAGTGCATTTTTTACTAAAATAAACTAGCTTAAACTATCTGTAGGTAAAGAAATATAACTCAACAGTAAATATACAAATAATTTTGTTTACTTAGCTTAGGGATTTTTATAGCCGTCGAACCAAAGGGCGCGGACATATCAAAAGCTTATGCTTATAGCGATTTTCACTCATGTTGACTACAGTAAAAATTATAGATATACTTAAAGTTTAATAAGTTACAGAAATAGTTGTATTCTATGAAACATGAAAACCGCTATAAAACTCAGACAAGGCAAGATTTTTCCTTCTTCCCCCTTCCTTCTTCCTTCTTCCTTCTTTCCTTCTTACTTCTGCCATAACTAGATTATTCCCACAACCGACGACCAGAGGAACCCTTAAGTTTTTCATGTGTATCTTTCAACAAAGTCGGTATATCTAAGTTTTCTGGACACCTGGGTAAACACTCACCACATTCAGTACATCGACTTCCTTTGTTACCTGGAAACCAATGACCTGCATTTTCAAACATCCCATATCGATACTTACCGAACTCTGTCATATCATAGGCTACAGTCAAATTTCTTAATCTCAAAACTTCTGGAATATGAATACTTTCTGGACATGGCAAACAAGCATAACATTGGCTACATTTTTCTGTGCCTAACCTTGTTAAAGCCTGATTTTCCAAACGCTGAAATATCTCTGCTTCTTGAGGAGTGAGGGGTTGCGTGCAACTGCTGATACTCAGAGGCCATTCTAATTCTTGTGGCCTAGCAGCACCCACACTTAAGGTTGTTATTCTCGGGTCACTTAACAAAAATCGATAATTTAATTCCAATGGAGAAAAAGGTTGACACAGTTCCTGAAGAGTAGGAGATGGTGTATATAATTGCCCACCTTTATCTGCGGGAGAAATAATAAAAATGCCCATATCTTTTTGTTTGGCTAACTCTATTGCAGGGGCATTATGTTGGAAAAAGTAGTAATAATGTAAGTTAATAAATTGAAAAAAGTCAGTATTAATAGTTGCTAAAATTACATCTAAAGGGCCATGAGTAGAAAAACCAATGTGTCTGACTCGCCCATCATCAATCATTTTATGTAGTGCTTTAATTCCATGATGGGTAATTTCTAAATGTTCCCAAGTATTAATGCCGTGAATAGCCAAAAAGTCTAAATAATCTGTATTTAGGTTTTCTAGAGATTCATTTATATAGCGTTCTATTAAACCGACATCTCTTGTGGGTGTAATTTTTGTTGTAATATAAAGTTGGGTACGCTGCAGCTCACAGACCAACGTCGCACCCAGATATTTTTCACTTTTACCATAACCTCTAGCTGTTTCTATGTGGTTAATTCCCATATTTACAGCTTGCTTGATTGTTTCTACAGCATTTTCCTGAGATACCAAGTATCGCATAGTTCCCAAAGAAAAAACTGAGAGGTTTAAGTTCGTTTTGCCAAACCTGCGGTAGTGCACCTATATATTCTAGTTTTTAGTTTTTAGTTTTGCTATTGAGCGATCGCTTCTTTCTACCTATCTTTTTATACTCTCAGGGTTAAGTCTCGCGATTATAACAGGAGATTCTTGCCAGTAAATAGATTCTTAACTAGATAACAAATCAAATAAACTGAGTTGCACCCTTGTCAGACCATCCACACAAGTCTTCTTGCTCTGTCTTTAAACTCAGGAAACCTCAGGGCAGGCGGTGCGCTTTTATTTAACCGTGTGCCCCACGGCTATTGATAAAATTATAACACTAAAAATGCGCGCGTATTGCTCAATTATTTTTCTGCTTGAAATTCATCTCACCGTTCAATAAATGCGATGATAACGGGAGTCCTCTTTCAACATTTATGATATAATCTGGTATAGGCAATACCTTAGTCCTAACTACTATTGACCGTTTGGCCAAGGTTCAAATAAACTTGAAAAAGTTTTCAGCTAAATAAATCTTCTTTGACTTTTGCATTTTTAATTCTATTAAAATAGTACTAGGATAATTCACCAGTGCTAGAACCACCACGTTTGATTAAATCTTCAGGGCGAAGTTTTGATATAAAGTCCCTAAAGGCTTGCCTTTCTGCTTCATCTGCATCTTGGTCTACTGGAATAGAGGCATCTGCTACGACTTCTTCCATTACCCAGATGGGACTATTGGTACGTAGGGCAATAGCGATCGCATCACTGGGCCTGGCATCAATTTCTTTTTTAGTTTCTCCTTGCTTAATAATTAGCACTGCATAGAAGGTGTTATCTTGCAATGAATGAATTACCACCTTTTCCAACATCCCACTCAGTGATTCTAAAATACTAACCGTGAGGTCGTGAGTCAATGGACGTGGTGGCTGATGGTTTTCCAGAGCGCTGATAATTGCCTTGGCCTGGTCTTGACCTATATAGATGGGCAAAGCACGTCGCTCGGTACCATCTCTTAACAATACGATTGGATTCCGTGTTGATGCATCCAATGCTATTCCTACAACTTTCATTTCAATCATTGGCTCGGCCTCATTTTATAATAATTTTTGTCAAGATATATAGAATGTAAGTCAGTATAGATAAGGATCGAGTAATTTTTAGTATGACTTGATATTTACCTATTTACCTATATGAGTCATTTTTACATTTATTTATTATCTTCGATTTTTGAGAGGATGGTGTCTACCTTGACTAATGGCTCACCATGATATAACAACCGTGTAATTTTAAGACTATAGCGCTTCGCCCAGGCAATAGGCAACAGGCAATAGGGGAAATAAAAAGCTTATAATATAAGACTTTTAGCTATTGGGGAGTTCCTGCAATTTGTAAATATACGCCTAGCGCGCTGCTATAGCGTTGCTGTTAAAGGAATATTAATAGAGTTTGCGTTCATAAAATTTAACTAATCTTTAATTAATTAATCAGAGGAAAAACAGTGTTTACAGGATTGATTCAAGCTTTAGGAAAAATTAAGCTTTTAGAAGAAAGCCAAGTTTTAATTTCTCTGGCATCATCTAGTGGCAGTAAAATTATTTTGGAAGATTTGGCCATTGGTGATAGTGTAGCTGTAGATGGTGTTTGTCTAACAGTAATAGACATTTTAGCTCAAGGATTTGTGGCGATCGTATCACCTGAGACCTTACAACGTAGTACATTAGGTCAAATGTCGGATAGGTATGTAAATCTTGAGACTTCATTGCGAGCAGGTAGTAAGTTAGGAGGCCATTTTGTTACTGGTCATATTGATGGGGTTGGACGTTTGGAAACCTCTGTGGAAACAATTAATGCCTGGGAAATGAGATTTACAGCTTCACAAACAAAGGACGACAGGTGGCAACGTCAGATAGCTCCCTATATTGTTTCTAAGGGGAGTATTGCAGTTAATGGTATTAGTTTAACTGTGGCTGATTGCGATTTGGATGGTAACTGGTTTGAAGTAGCAGTTATTCCTCACAGTTTTAATGAAACAAACTTGTGTCATTTAAAAGCAAGTAGTTTAGTGAATATTGAGGTAGATATTCTTGGTAAATATGTGGCTAAGTTTCTACGTCATGGTTCTAATAACCATTCAGTTTT
Source organism: Okeania sp. SIO2F5 (assembly GCF_010692685.1). NCBI lineage: Bacteria > Bacillati > Cyanobacteriota > Cyanophyceae > Oscillatoriales > Microcoleaceae > Okeania > Okeania sp. SIO2F5. Next base: position 76,103 of record NZ_JAAHGU010000001.1, read on the forward strand.
GGTAGGAAATTCTCATGTTAATAGTTTCAAAGATATTACACCAGAATTTTTGAGTGAAAACGGTTTTATTTAAAATGAAGGAACATTTTTCCTAGTTTTTAACTGCAATTCTATAGCGAAAACAAGGTTCAGCCTTGGAGGCAGGTGCTATGAAATAGAAAGTCTCTATTAGCAATATTAGAGAATCCCTTTTTGTGGCATAAGCATAACGTCGGGTTTTAAGTTAAAGATGCGACTAAGGGAGACTTCGACCTCTGTTAATGATGAGAAATCTGAGTTAATAAGTTGTGTCTATGAACCAAGAATTAACTGTAGTTAAGAATCCGTTCTAATACCATTTTCAAAAAATACTGTTACAGTGCTTTATTCTGTTGGTAGGAGTTTTGAGATTAATACTGTAGCGACCTTTTTTGAATTTGGTATTAGAAACCTACGATTATCTGCAAAAATCTATGATTTTCTTGCTTATAATCTGTTAATGAATATTGTTTGTATCTATCGACAGTAATGATAATTAAAAATAATAGGTTTTGAAAATAAATTCTTTAATTTCTATAGCTGAAAAAGTTGGAATTTTTGATTATTCACAGAGATAGCTTACCACTAAACTGAATGGTGGGGTCTTTGAACTTGCCCCACAGCGCAACAGAGTGGGTATGACTCACCCTGATTTGATTCGGGCTTTGGATAAATGCTTTTTCCTCGGGTGGAATTGTTCTCCACCTGGGTCAGCACATTCTCATTTCGATACTTTTATTTTTGATTTGGATGGAGTCATAATTGATTCAGAATATTTGTCCAGGTATGCTTTTTGTGAAGCATATCACCGAGTTGTGGGTGAAGGAGAACCACCTCTAGAAGAATATTGGCAGCATCTAGGAGATTCTTTCCGTTCTACTAAACTTACCCAAACTTACCCATACCGGAATTGCATGAGCTTTGGAGCTAGCTTCCTGTCTCACAGAAGACCACTGACCGCAGTCTGTAACTTATCTTCGAGAGCAGGCTTAAAATCGCTTGGAACTCAAGCTACTTATTCACATAGTTTTCTAGGTTGATAGCAGCATTAAAGTCTCTGTCTGCCTTTAACCCGCAGTTCTCACACTCGTATAGTCTAACATTCAACGGCATTTTCTGTTGATGCCCACAATGAGAACATATTTGAGAACTTGGATAAAACCTATCTGCTACTACTAGCTTGCTTCCATACCACTCGCACTTGTATGTTAGCTGACGCTTAAACTCATAAAAGCCACAGTCTGCTATGGCACTTGCCAACTTGTGGTTTTTGAGCATTCCACTTACATTCAAATCTTCTATGACTATGGTGCTGTGGTTCAAAGCTCGCCCATGTTGTTAGTTTATGTAGTGCATCTACTCTGATATCAGCTACTTTCTTGTGCAGTTTTGCTAATTTTTTGATGGCTTTGGCTCTGTTTTTAGAGCCTTGCTCTTTCTTGTTGACACGACGTTGATAACGAGCTAGTCGTTTCTTTACTTGTTTGTAGGCTTTGACGTTAGCGTAGGTGGTTCCATCGCTACAAGTTGCTAAAGCATTTATACCTACATCTACACCGATAGCAGCCCGTTTTTTAGTCGGAGATTTGGGCTGATATTCATCAGATTTAAAGCTAATGTACCATTCATCTGCACGTTTGGAGATGGTGACATTTTTGACTCTGCAAGAAGGTAAGATTTCATAAGTTTTTACTATTCCTATTCTGGGTAGTTTGATATAGTTTCCTTTCAGGATTTTAATTCTTCCTTCTAGATAAAAACTGTCTTTTTTTCCTTTTTTCTTAAAGTTCGGAAACCCACGTTTGGGAATAGTAAAAAAGTTTTTAAACGCTCTCTCTAAATCTCTTAATGCTTGTTATCGCTAATTTAATTAATCTCATCGATATTGAAGTTGTGATTGTTGGTGGAGGAGTAACCAATGCAGGTGAATTGTTTTTAGCTCCGTTACAAGCTGTTGTAACCCAAGAAACGGCAAATATTCCTAGTAGGACTGTTTCAATTCTGCCCAGTAGATTAGGTGACAATGCTGGAGTAATGGGAGCGATCGCTCTTGCGCAACAAAAACAATCAACATTTTTCTCCTAAGTTTAGTGTTTCCATGATTAAATATAGTTTTGAGTAAAACATGATAGCTAATAAACATATATCAAAAATAAAAGCTGCTAGGGATTATAACCACCCTAAATTAGCTGTCTCGTTAGGACTACCAACAACAGAAGAAACTTTAGACACACTTCATCGTGTTGCGACTCAAGTCTCTTTGGCGGAAATACGCTTAGATTTGATGGCAGAATTCGATGTAGAACGTTTAATTGCCGCAAGTCCATGTCAACTAATTTTAACCCATCGACCAATTCGCGAAGGGGGTAAATTTGCTGGCTCAGAAACCGAGCGTTTGCAACCTTTGCTAAAAGCAATTGAATTAGGAGCGGCTCATGTCGATATCGAATGGGATACTGTGGCTAGTTTATTAGCTCAAAAACCCGCCTCACCAAGTCAAATTATGGTATCTCACCATACTTTTGATGGTATGCCATCTGACTTAACAGGTTTGCATCGAAAATTATCTCAAAGTGGGGCAGATATTGTTAAAGTAGTCGGATTTGCTAAACAAGCAGCAGACACTGTAGAGATGATTCATCGGTGGAGGTTGCGGATTATTTGTCCGTCTAATGAGAGATTTAGGATACGACTTTTACTGGTACGATCAATACTGTAATAATTTATTTGCCCGAGGATTTGAAACTCAAGAGTATCCAGAAAATAACTATGACTTTATCACTTCATTTGAGCTATTTGAACATTTTGCAAATCCTCTAAATGAAATAGAAAATATTCTTAATCTTTCCTCGAATGTACTGTTTAGTACAAGGTTACTACCATCAAACAATCCTCAACCTCATGAATGGTGGTATTATTCTCTTGAAGAAGGACAACATATTTGTTTTTATACTTCTAAATCTTTATCTATTCTTGCCGAAAAGTTTAATTTAAACTTATACTCGAATGATTATTCTTTGCACTTACTAACTCGTAAACAATTAGAGATTACATCAGATTTTTGGGAGACAATTCCTATTACTGAACCAGCGATAAAGAATAAACATTCTTTACTCGATCAAGATTACTTAAAAATCATAGGAAGGCGAGCTACTTCGCCTCTTTCCTCAAATAGCTATTGATAAATAGGGTTTGCGCTCAAAAGTCTTATGGATGAGGGTAGGAGTCAGGAGACAGGAGACAGGAGACAGGAGAAACGGGAATTATACAGTATGTGGTCGGATTCTCTAGACGCAGCTTGGGCGACAAATGAAATCTCCCAGGATATTACTTACATCACTGCTATTGGTACTAAAGGTGCAGCACAGTTGAATACATTGTTCGGATTTAGTAATCAAGGAGTTCGTTCAACTCAACCCTTAACTATTTATAGAGGTGATAACCAAAAAGCTGAAACTATTACCATACCTGCTGCTGATGATCCTTTTTTACCCTACCAACTTCAGCTAGAAAACTTCTGTGAGTTACTCGCTGATAACAATTGCAATCTTACAGTAGCAGAGTCATGCTGGCGCAGTGCGACTCTGATTGAGTCAATTTACACAGCGGCGGAGAAGAACTATTCAGTCAAAGTAAATTTGTCACTGCCGAAAAGTAATTTCTAGTGATATAGGTGTGGAATGGCGAGGCGGAAAACGACTAGATTATTCTCAAAATAATCAAGTTTTTCAACAAGAGAGTAAATATTACTATAAGATAGTAAATATTACTATCCAGAAGGGTCTTTAGAAGTGATCGCTCATATTATTAAGATAGTAGGGAAGCGGGGGAGTAGGGGAGTAGGGGACTAACCCGTAACCCTCCCAGGAGGGGAAAATAGAAAGATTTACTGTTGAAGCAAGAGGATAAGTTTTTTGATCACTAATTATCCGGATATGATATTATAATAGAAATTTTTGATGTAGTTTTGCTCTAGTCCTTTGAATTTTTGTATTAGGGCTAAAGTCCAACTACGAGCATCATTAGAACTGTTCTAGCGAACATAAAATAATTCATAATTTATAGCGGTTTTCACAAAGGTAGGTTACAGTACAAATTATAGATATACCTAAAGTTTAATAAGTTACAGAAATAGTTGTATTCTATGAAACATGAAAACCTCTATAATACCTATCAGTAAAAGTTTTAGTTAACAGAAAAAATGGGAATTTAAGAGATTTTATTTTTAGAGATAAAAACGTTTTTCTTATAATTAATTAATGAAACTTGAGATCAAATAATGAAGATTTTTCTAGAGACAGAAAGATTAGTTTTACGACAGTTTACTGAAGCTGATACAGAATTATTATTTGAGTTGGATAGTGACCCAGAAGTAACTCGATATACAAAATTAGGCGATCGCTCCGGAACACCTACGACTTACGATGAGATTAAAAATAAATTTTTGCCTAAAGTTTTCAGGTATTACCAACAATATCAGAGTTATGGTTTTTGGGCAGCTATTGAAAAGTTAAGTAATAAATTCATTGGTTGGTTTCATTTTCGACCAGGTTTAGATAGTTATATGGGGGCAGCATTGTATCAAGAAAATGATATTGAACTTGGTTATCGGTTACAAAGAAAAGTTTGGGGAAAAGGATATGCAACTGAAGGATCAAAAGCTTTAATTAGCAAAGGTTTTTTAGAGTGGGAAATACAGCAAGTAGCAGCAAGTGCATTGTTAGAAAATAAAGCATCTATTCGAGTCATGGAAAAAGTGGGATTAAAATTTGAGCGAAATTTTGTTTATTCAGAATCTCAGCAAAAAGTTATTAAATATAGTTTGAGTCAAGATTATTTTTACTTGCTGGAAAAACCAAGAGTAAAAAAGGAATAAGGTTGATTAATTTTCAGTAGCAGCAAGTGCATTGTTAGAAAATAAAGCATCTATTCAAGTTATGGAGAAAATGGGATTAAAGTTTGAACAAAATTTTGTTTATTCAGAGTCTTAGCAACAAGTTGTTATACCAATTCGAAAAAAGAATGTTACGAATAATAAGTGCGATAAAAAGACAAATGCAGGATATGTATTTTGACAAAAAGAATGATTTCCGACCTGAAAAATGGTATTAAAGCTATTCATTCTGACTCCTGACTTCCCCTCCTGGAAGGGGCTAGGGGTGGGTTAACTGCTCAGAAATATCCTAGCTATTTGTAGCAAATATTTATTGATTTGGTATTATACCATCTCCAGATGATTAAGTATCATAAAAATCTTCGACTGAAGCCATCTGGAAGGAATATCCCAAATTTATGCTTCGTTTCCAGTGTTCCCTCTTGAATTTACATCTACATTATCATTAATTAAACGGACATGATATTAAATATAGTTTGAGTCAAGATGATTTTTATTTGTTGAAAAAACTAAGATAAAAAAATGAATAAGGTTGATTAATTTTTTTAATTTCCGTTGACTTATAATCAAAAAATTAAATCATTATGTAATAATCTATGGCAGCAATAAATAATCTAGTAAATTAATGAAAGTGTGAATCCACTCAGATAATTGAGAACAAATATAGCATTTTTAATGCCGATAAAGTAAAATATAATACTTTTTTTATCCTGTTGTATGTTCTCTAAAGTCAAAAAAATTGTACTTCACCCTAGCAATAAAAATTATATGAGTAATACTAATTCTACAAATTTACCCCTATGGGTGCAAGATAGAGAAAAAGTAATTTCTAATGATATAGATGTGGAATGGCGAGGCGGAAAACGACCAGATTATTCTCACAATGATCGAGTTTTTCAACAAGAGAGTAAATATGATCATCCAGAAGGGTCTTTAGAAGCGATCGCTCATAACCTAGTCAGGACTTTTGAGATGGAAGCATCTAATAAAATTAATCCTGAACAGTGGTTATCTGTTGTTGCCGATCAATTTCGCATGAGTAGTAATGGAGGAAAAGAATATACTGCTCAGGAAGCAGGAAAACACGGGACATATAATCTTTTTATTAGTAAAAATAAACATTATGATCCTGACGAAGAAACTTTTGAATCATCCTTTGAAACCTTTAATAAAGCTTTTCCAAATGGGTTTCTCTGGGAAGTAATAGAAGTGCTTTCTGGACCGCCAAATGTTACTTTTAAATGGCGACATTGGGGAACTTTTCAAGGTAATTTTAAAGACTATCAACCTACTGGCGAAACAATCGAAATTATTGGCATGAGTATTGCTAGAGTAACTGAAGATTTAAAAATTTTGTCTGTAGAACATTATTTTGATAATAGTAAATTTATCAAAGATTTAACGGCTGGTGGTTGCCCATTTCATAGTCAAAAATAAGAGAATCATTTTACAATACTTCGGCGATAATTAAATACAGAAAATATAGTAGTGGTCTGCCAAAATTTCATTATTAATAAGTAGTGGGAGCATATTGCTCCCATCTTGATTAAAGATACCTCACGCTTATTCGAACAATTAGGAGAATATCTGCGCTAGCAAAGATAGTGGGTCAACAATTCCATATAATATAACTAATTAAATCTAATTTGCTACGGAATAATCAGATTTCTTTTCTTATTTTAAAAATAACTTCTATTCTAGTCGCATTAAACAGCATCTCAAATCTATTTCTGAGAAATGCGACATTGAACTCCGAGCAAAAAAGTAGAACTAACAAGCACCTGACTTATTAAATACTACCCAAATTGTTTTCCATATTAACTTGAGATCGTATGCAATAGACCATTTTTGCTGATAGTCAATATCCATGCGTACTATTTCTTCAAAGTCTTTCACACTAGAGCGACCATTAACCTGCCATTCTCCAGTCATACCAGGTTTGATATCCAGTCTGTGCCAGTGATGAGCTTCATAATTTTTGACTTCATCAAAAGTAGGAGGGCGAGTTCCCACTAAACTCATATCTCCTTTGAGAACATTCCAGAATTGAGGTAGTTCGTCTAAGCTAGTCCGACGCAGAAAGCGACCTATACGAGTTATTCTAGGATCTTTCTCATTTTTAAAAATGTTACCTTTTGCTTCGTTTTTGACAAGGTGCTTCAGTTTTTCTGCATCAACAACCATTGAACGAAACTTCCTGATCCAAAAAGTTTTTCCCCTAAAACCACAGCGAACCTGACTGAAAAATAGCGGACCGGGACTATCAAATTGCATGAATATAAATACAGGAATTGCAAATACTCCTGTGATCGCTAATCCGACTAAGGCGCCTAAAATATCAATCAGACGCTTGCTTGGACTATTGACAGACGGATGAGCTACTTGTTTGTATAAGTTAGTTGAGTATTTGTGTTCTAGAACTGCTAGAGAATTCATATTTGAAGAGACTGATAAGTTAGATGTATTCATAAAATTTGCACTGTGACATTATGTTTTATATTTATGGAAAATTTTTATACTTACATCTTAGAAGAGCTAGATTTAAGGTGGTAGGGTAAAATACCTAACTTTACTGAATCTTCACAAATATCAGCCGTTTTTTAAAGTTTATGTGTTGTTTTGGTAATCCATCATCAAATCTTCCGGAAAGAGAAAAAATATTATGTATAATTAAAGATTTTGCTTTTTTATGTTTTCTGGTGTTTGTAGATCGAATTAAGTATTATGTAATTAAAATCACAAAAATGGTATATTCTAATACAATTATTTGTAACGAGAAACCCTTAGGTGTTTTTTTTAACAATATGTTAATGGGACTTTAGATAAATATTTGCTGCTCCATATTCCGTTATCTGTCCTATAGAACCCATTTGGTATCTTAGTCCGCGACCCGCGTTTTTTTACAAGAGTCAGGAAGACCGAGTCAGGAGATGAAGGGAAGGCATAAGGGAAGCAGGTTAAAAAATACTCCCCATCTGTTTTTAAATAGATATCAAATAGGTTCTATAAACAAAATATTGTAATATTTTTGTATTAAGCTTATAATGCAAACTATTTTTGACCAGGAAAACTTGTAGAGCAAGCGATCGCTAAATTACATTTTCGGCGTTGCTGAGTGGTAATGATTTTGAGATTAACTTTGGGCGCAAAACATCAGTTTTTCAATTTTACCTTCAGCTAATAGACATCTCCAAGAATCAAAAATCAATATCTATATCCCAAAGAAATTATCAATTCTTTACCCCTACTGCCTACAGCAAAGCTGCCTACTCCCTATGGGTGGAGTAGATGTCTAATTATTATTACATTTAAGCAACGCCACATTTTCTGCTAACTTTATAGGGGTTCCTCAAATTTTTGCCTAGTATTAGCCACTAGCATATTTAAGTATTCTCTTACATATTCTGCTTGTTCATTACTCAAACGATACCCATTACCATCAGGTTCTTGGCAAAAAAGTGGCTTTGCTCTCAAACTTTGATATTCAGAATTTTGTCGAGAAACTTCACTCAATAGCATGACATCTTCCTCCGAAGGCACTAAACCTGGAGGTAGTTTACTTTCTAAAATAGTCTTAATGTTCTCCTGACAAACACGAGTATTTATTCCTTGCTCCTCTAATAATTGATAAACTTCTTTTAGAGATAAAGGATGATCTGGAAAAACTCGTAGTATTTCCCAAAGTAAAAAATAGTCGTTGTACTGTTGTTGAGGTCTATCTATAATTTGTGGATAAAGAGGTAAAATAGCTAAACCATAAGCAACCCTACCTATAGTTAATTTAATATCTTCAATCTCAGATAAACAATTATCCGATCCCTGCAGATTTTCCTGCCCTAACTCTACATTTTCAGAATTAACTTTTGCATCTTGAACAATAATTGCATTAGGCAATTTTTGACGTAACCAACGAGATATCCCACTCCAACTCCCACTACCTCCAGTACATAAAGCGCGGTTAATTCCCACCGGAGATATTCCCACCCTACTCAAAAAATTATTTAACTCCTGATTTAATTGTTGTATAAAAGGCTCTAATACTTTTTTTTCTAAATCTTGTTGTTGTAAACTCCATTGGCGATCGCCTATATTCAAAGTAAATTCTTTTTCAGATGGCAGAATGACTTTTAAATTACGAGCTGCTGCTAATAATTCTTGTCTATAGGATGAACTTTGTAACCATTGCTGTAGTTGAGACCTAATTGACAAATCTGGATAGCCTGGCCGTGGCCATAATTGAGTAGATTGTTCTTGATTCTTTTCTTTCTCGGTCTGGGGCGAAATATTTTCGTTTTTTAGTAATAGTTGACAAACAATATCTTGATCTAGGGCCTGACCTCCATAAGCAAAACTATGGCAATGGAAGTGAGAATAAGTTAAATCTTGGCCATCATCTGGGAAATTAACTAAGGCCATTTCTGTTGTAGTTGCTCCCACATTCACAATTAAAATTTTGCCCCTTCTAAATTCTGAGATCGTAGATGTTTTTGAATCTTCTCTTACTGAAGTTAATTCTGATAGGGCAGTAGCGATCGCGTCCTCAATCACAATTACTTGATTGACATTTTTGACAAGACCTGCTTCTAAAACTGCTTCTCTCAGATTGAAGCGATAGGCTTCTGGCCAATTAGTCGGACTACCAATTAACACACATTTTAATTGTGCCAAAGCTGAAAAAAATGTTTCTTGGTCTAATCCTACTGCGCCACAATTATAATCATTAGGTAAAGTAACTATTGTTTGAGTTTCTCTATCAGTTAAAGAAATAGAGTCTTGGCCAAAAGCTTGGGACTGAAGGGTTGTCAATAAAGTTACTAATCCTTGATTAACTAACTTGAGGGGAATTTGTTCATGTTCAGACAACTGTAAAATTGGTTCATGGGCAGTTGTAGCAATCAAGTTAGAACCTAGAAGAAAAGATTTGTCTGGTTTATCCTGCGATTTTTGTTTTTTAAATTTAATTGAAAGGTAAGGAATAGTAACTTTTAAACCAGGTTTAAAGTTTTGTAGTAATAAGGGTTTTTCTTCTATATTTTTCTCTTTAGATGATTTTTGATGTATGTATAAAGTTGATGGTAGGTGATATATTTTTTTGGTAGAATTGAAAGTTTTTTGGCCTATTTTTGTTGAGAGAGTAAATTCTTGATTTGTTTGAGTAATATTTAACTTTTGTTGAGTTGGTAATCTCTCCCAATATATAGGATAAATTTCACTACTGCTACGATTAAATAATGCTGCAGAAATACCTGTAGTACCAAAGTCAATTCCTAAATACCATAGTAAAGATGTTTTATCTGGTGTTATATCTGTCTGTTTTGATAAATTAAATTTTTTTTTTCTGTCTCTGGAGGGTCTTGAAGTAGAGTTTCTAGCGGTAAAAATTCTCGCTCATCTGTTTCTATTTGTTCTACTTCTATTGAAGATGTTAAGCCATCTAAAATATCTTCTAAAGTTTGTTCATTTTCTGTATTTTCTGCTGAACTTTGAGTATTTTCTTGGTTCGTTAGATTTAATTTTTCTGAAACATCACCAATATCTATAAATAAACCCTCTAAGTTAGTAACTTCTAAGTTAGTAACTTTTGCTTCTGAAGTCGAAGTAACAGAATCATTAGTCGATTCAAGATTACTTTCTGCTAAAGATACAGGTGAATATTCTCCTAATTGAAACTCAGTTTGTTGCGAATCATCTGCTAATTCCTCTAAGTCAAATTCTTCTAAATTTTCTAAATCAGAACGCAAATTATTGAGGGTATTAGTATCTAATAATAATTCTATATTTTGATTTTGTTCTTCATCCGATTCTTGTATTGGTAAGAGACTTTCTTTAGGGGATGCCTGAAGATACTCTTCTTCTTCTGATTTATTGCTGTAATTTGTTTGTTCTTGTGTTTGTTCTTGTTCTTGTTTAGATTCCAGAGACACAATTAATTGGTTAGTTTGTCCTTCATTTATCTCTAGTTCACCGAAAAGATGACTGAGAGATTCGATAATTTGAGTGCTTTCTACATCTTCTGAGTTGTCTAACTTTGACCCTGAATTTAGTGGTGATTCGATCAAATTTGCTATTTCTGCATCTTCTATTTTAGCAGTTGAATTTTGATATTTTTGCCACTGTGTGTAATTCTCTTCAAAACTAGGAGCTTCTAGTTGAGCAAAAGTTTTATTTTCCTGGTCTTGACTTTTAGTAACTTCTAAATCTTGCTGTTGATCAAGATTAAGTTGATTCTGAATTGATGATTCTTGAGGGTTTGAATCATCTGTTTCAGTTGTATTTGATTCTGTATTTACTTTTGCAACAAACTCATATCCCGGATAAGGTAATACTGTTGTATCGGTAGGCTCATATAATTCATTTATTTGAGAAGATGGCTTTTTATGTTGAATATTTTGAGGATTAACATTGGATGCTATAAAATTTTCTGACTCTTGCTGTATTTCCTGATGATCTTCTGTATTGAAGTCATCAATAAATGACCGATCAAAGTTAGAATCTTCTCTAAATTTATCCTCTGAACTTGTCACCATCTCAGAAGGTTCAATATTCTTAGAAGTCTGTGGATTGATATTTTGCTTAACAGGTAAAGCACTTTGACTTGGATATGGATGCTGGTTGGTTAAATGAGACAAATGTTCCACCAATGTTTCTTGCACTGGGCCAAGTAAAGCTTGAGAAAACTCAGAGATAATTTGCTCCTGTTTAGCATATTGTTGAGCTAGGGAATAATTATCTTGTCTTTGCTTCTCCAGTTGCCTAATTTCTTGTTGCAAAGCTCGTCGTTGTTCTTTAAGAATTTGAAAATCTTCTTGTAGATAGTGATTAATAGGATTCAAAAACTCTTCTAGCTGTTGTGGATATTGCTTTGTCGTCTGGTCAATAATATTTTCCGAATTTGAAGGTGGGTCAACAGAGAGTAGCTGTAGACTTGAGATTGTATCCACATTCTGACTCAGATAGTTCAGCACCTGCTTTAGTATCTTTTGAGATTTTCTGAGTGTTTTTTCTAGGACTTTAGGAGAATTTTCAGTGCTAGACTGACTTAGCACCTCATCTATTTCACTGATGATTGATTTGATTTGCTTATTCTGGAAATTCAAGAGTTTCACCTCTGTCGCTCACCTTTATTAAGAATTATAAAACTGATGAGAGCATAACTGACTTTAAAATTACTCTTTCATACTGGATATACAAATTGGAGATTAATTCAATTAAAAGTGTTAAGGTTTTTTCAGACTCTTTAGTCTAACGTATAGCTTGATGTGGCAATAGCAGGATATGATTAAATTAATAATTTAAAGACTTTTGCTTTCTATCTTTTACAGGGTATGACGGTTATCAACGCAATGCTGAGTGGAATGCTTCTCAAAATATTAGTCCATGGTTAGGTGTTTTATGTCCTTTGAATCTTGAGAAAGCTGTGTCTGTAATGGGCATGGATGATTTAAAGGTAGGGGTCAATGATAGTCCCTAAACTAATGAAAAGTTTAAACAGGGGATAAATCCAACTGTTTAAACGACCTTTAGAATCGGCACGGATTTATCCCATAGAGTGTCAAATACATAATATTTATTAACTATAATAGTCCTCAAATTTAGCTGTTTAGACAATCTCTTAGGATTAGGAAACAGTATTATGATCCTGTGGATGTTTAATCCGTCAAGGAGCGCTTAACTAGAAGCAGTAGTAAAAGTTTCTGGATTTATTATTTATATTTTGGATTTCTGACAAATCTTGTACGTATATCTATGTACTACCATACTGTAAAAGCCCTTTCATAACTTCCACAAAGTTGTTGACTTTCAGGATATTTAAAATTGGCCAATTGGCTACTAATATAATATGTATTAATTTTAACTATTAATTTATAGTTGCTCTGTGGGCTAAATATACTGCCCTATTAATATTGAAAAAATAACTTTATGGAAGAAAGGTATAATCGCGACCCCCAATTAAATATTAAAGAATTAATGCGATCTACCTCATTTTTTGAGGGTTTATCAGAAGAAGCATTAGAAAAAGCAGTAATTCATGTGGTCAGTCGTCAACATCCACCAAATCAGGTAATCTTGCTGGAGAATGATTGGGGGACATCTGTATACTTCATTCTGGATGGGTGGGTAAAAATTCGCACCTATAATTTGGATGGTAAAGAAGTAACGCTGAATATTTTGGGTAAAGGCGAATTATTTGGAGAAATGGCTGCTTTAGATGAAGTACCTCGCTCTACTGACGTAATTACCTTAGCTCCCACATTAATTGGTAATATGCCAGCTCAGGATTTTGCTCATCTAATTAATACTGAACCCACAGCAGGAATTCGATTAGCTCAATTAATGGCCAGACGTTTACGACAAGTGAATCGACGACTTAGACTACGAGAAGCAGATGCTCAGGCCAGGGTAGCAGATATTTTACTATTTCTAGCAGAGGGACAAGGTATAGATTCTCAACAAGGAAGAGAAATTCCTAATTTGCCTCATAGAGAGCTGAGTAGTTTAAGTGGGTTGGCCAGAGAGACAGTGACTAGAGTCTTAAGTAAGTTAGAAAAAAAGTCATTAATCAAGCGCGATCGCGATACATTATGTATTCCTGATATACACGCATTGGAACGTACACTTGTTTAATCGGGGTTGCTGAATAAATGTATTATTTCACAGGAGTCAGGAGTCAGGAGACAGGAGACAGGAGACAGGAGACAGGAGACAGGAGACAGGAATCAGGAGTCAGAAAAAAGTTTTTCGGTGACTTTAGAGTCAGAATTATAGATATAATTCCCACTATTAGACATCTCCAAAAATTAAAAATCAAATCAACTATTATCCATAAATTATCAATTATTTCCCCCTGTTCCCTGTTCCCTGTTCCCTGTTCCCTCTTTTCTGGAGATGTCTATTGTTTTGGGTGAAAATTTACCACTAATTGAATTTCATATATCAAATCAGCAACGCCGTTTAATCCAGAAGTAGATTAAAAGTAAATTAAATTTTAATAACCAAAATATATAAGGCCAAAGCAATTCTGTGAAAACAACTTCAGATCGAATAACATCATCCACCAGCAAAGAAGATAAACCAATAGTTCTGGTAGAAACAGCTTTTCTGGCCAGTACAGCTAGTTTAATTTGGTTTATCAATTATTATTTTCCCTTGGGACCATTATTAAGAGTTTTCTTCCCAATACCAATTGCTTTACTATATTTACGATGGGGAAACCGTGCCGCTTGGATGGGTGCAGTAGTATCAGGATTACTTTTATCTGTGCTTATGGGGCCAACTCGTAGTATTTTATTTGTTATTCCCTTTGGTTTCATGGGAGTAATGTTAGGGGCAGTGTGGAAACGAGGAGGAAATTGGTTAATTTCTGTTGGTTTAGGTTCTATACTAGGCTCTATTGGTTTCTTTTTTCGATTTTGGTTACTTTCACTTTTGTTGGGACAAGACCTCTGGATATATTTAACTACACAAGTTACAGAATTCCTAGAATGGGTATTTATCAAATTGGGATTATTAGCTCAACCTAGTTTGCCTTTAATTCAAGCACTTGCTTTAGTTATGGTATTTGTGAATAATGTTGTGTATTTATTTGTTGTACATTTGGTAGCTTTATTGTTACTAGACCGGATCGGTAACCCTATTCCTAGACCTCCTAAATGGGTAAGAGTTTTGCTTGATTATGAGTAGTAGATTTTAGGTGGTAGGTAGTAGGTGGTAGGTGGTAGGGTGTGTTAGCGGTAGCGTAACTGAGCAAACTCTTTTGTAGATATTAGGTATTAGGTGGTAGGTAAACTTTTCTCCTCTCCAATAGACATCTCCAAAAATCAAAAATAGGTAGTTCTGCATAATAATGATATATGCAGATGAACAATGCCTAGTGTGGGCATCCTCAAAACGAGGGAGCAAGATGCTCTCATTACCGTCTCTGGTAACAACAATAATTACAATGTACGACTATTATAGCAATGAGCGCTGGTATATTTACAAATTGTAGTAGGGGCAAAAGAGCTAGAAGTCTTATATGATCGGCAATTTATTCCCCCTGTTCCCTGTTCCCTGTTGCCTGTTCCCTGCGCACAGCGCTATATTTATCCCTGTTCCCTTAATGACTACTGCTATAGCAAGGAACGAGTTGGTGTTTGATATCATGTCCGGTAGCATCAGTATTGTATAGAAAAGGAAGGCAACAAACAGGAAGGCAACAAACAGGAAGGCAATTGAGCAAGAAAAAAACTTAAATTTCCTGTAGATATCCACGCTAACTTTTACACAAACGATACCAACGGACATGATATGACTTATGTTGATGATGAACCGTAAGACAGAGAAATACTTTTCCCACTGTTGCCTGTTGCCTGTTGCCTGTTCCCTGCTATATAACTGATAACTGAAATTACCCATTACTCAATAATAATAATGATTCGTGTATATACTCAGGTGCAACAGGGAAAAAATTGGCTGCAAAGGTATCGGAGACGCCAACCAGTGTTTGGCTGTATATTAGGATTTACAGATACAGGTCTAATACCGGGAATTTCTGCAGCAGGGGCAACTCCAAAAGACCGCCAATATACTTGTCTGGCAGATGTTGAATTTTTATATAATGGTTTTCAACCACAACCTAAATATCCATTACCACCCCTTGATGCTGGTGCTTCTCCAGTTTTAATCACAAAAGCAATTGTTGATGCTCTCAATATTCCTCTCTACTTATTTAATGCTGGTTTAACTCATCAACCCACTGTACCAACAATTGATTTGGGAGGTACTCCAGCTCGTTGTTTAACTTCTGGTCATGCTTTAGATATGGCAACTGTTGAACATTTACTGGAAGCTGGAAAGAGTTGGGGATATAAGTTAGCTGCTGAAGCAAAAGATAGCTATTTAATATTAGGAGAATGTGTAGTTGGAGGTACAACTACAGCTTTAGCAATTTTATTAGGTTTAGGTATTGCTGCTGCAGGCAAAGTTAATAGCAGTCATCCTCAATGTAATCATGCTCAAAAGTTGGCTGTGGTGCGCCAAGGTTTACAAGTTTCTGGTTTTAATTCTGTACCTCCGCTTGCACAACCCCTAAAATTGGTCGCTGCGGTGGGAGACCCGATGCAAATAGTAGTCGCAGGAATGGCAATGACAGCAAGTCTCAAAGTAGGGGTGATGTTAGCTGGTGGTACACAAATGTTAGCTGTTTATGCTTTGATGCAAGCATTAGCGGCAAAATATTCTTTATCTTGGTTGCCTGAGAATATTGTGGTGGGAACAACTCGATGGGTTGCTGAAGACCCGACAGGAGATACTGTGGGGTTAGCTAGAGAAATTGGTATTGTGCCTTTGATGGCAACAAAAGTTAGTTTTGCTGAGTCTTGTTATCCTCAATTACGAGCTTATGAACAGGGGTATGTTAAAGAAGGTGTGGGTTGTGGAGGATGTGCGATCGCAGCTCATTTATATAGAGATTGGAGTCAAGTTCAGTTGCTTCAAGCTGTTGAAAGTTTGTTTTTATAGTGGGACTTATATCAAATCCGTTTAATTGGACATAAAAAAAATTTTCAATCGCCATAACTACGTTTATCTTTGTAATTCTTTCTCCTCAGGAGTCAGGAGGAAAGAGGGAAGAAAGAAGAACAACAGGAGAAAAAGGAGAAAGTTTTTTTATAACTAATTATCCGGACATGATATTATACCTTTTTGACGTAAAAGCCTCTGAATGTCTACATTTTAGCCTATTTTTTGGCGTCTGTTTTGTGTAAGTCCCGCTAAGGGTGCTAGCCATTTTTAACGCATCGACGTAATTCCTAATCTTAACTACTTAGGAGTTAGGAATCAGTCCTCAGAAGTTAGGAGGGAAGAAATAAGAAGAAAGAGTAGTAGAAGATAAAGTTTTTTGTTCACTAATTATCCGGACATGATATCATGCCTCAAATCACCAACGCCGTAATTGGTAAGATGATTTTCTACTAGGGGTGATACTCATCACTTACTCTGGTTAGATATTTAGAGGTATCAGAAACAGATTACTCTTAAAGTTTCATCTCTTGATTTACCAACGCCCTAGATTTTTCTACATCATCTCCTGAGTCTAACACAGAACGTTCAGGTTTGGAACCCGAACTTGGTGGAATGTTACGCAATACTCCCGAACGTTCAGGTTTGGAACCCGAACTTGGTGGAATGTTGCGATAAAAGGGAGTTGACGTTGATGAAATTACCTGTATCGGTTGTAAACATTGCGCTCATGTTGCTCATAATACTTTTTATATAGAATCAGAACATGGGCGAGCGCGCGTTTTTCAGCAAGATGGCGACCCTGAAGAATTAATCCAAGAAGCGATCGACACTTGTCCTGTAGATTGTATTCACTGGGTTGATTATACCAAACTAAATACTCTGGAAGAAGAGCGCAAGTATCAGGTGATTCCTATTGCTGGTAGTCTTGTTGATAGTGGGGCAGCTCGTATTGCTAGTCATAGAAATAAGCAAAATGCAGATAAAAAGAAGATTTGATTCTTTTCATTAATTCCTGTAGGGTGCGTTAGTGCGTTAGCGAGAAGATTAATTATGCTCAAGTCTAGTGGAGAGGGCGATCGCGTAACGCACCATTTCAATGTTATAGCAGTCGAAGCAAAAGTTATACCAAATTGATATAGCAATGTGCGCTGGCATATTTACAAATTACAGTAACTGTCCAATAGCTAAAAGCCTGATATTATCGGTTTTTTATTCCCCCAGATGAGCTGTTGCCTGTTGCCTGTTGCCTGTTGCCTGCGCACAGCGCTATAAATGTTTGCTACGAATAGCTAGGGTATTTCTTAACTTATCTTTTTCGTCAAATAGTCATTTCCAATAAATTCTTTCTATCGACTCCAGCAAATAACAATTAATTTATCAAACTCTCCAACACCTCATCAGTAAAGGGGTTTTCACCTGCCTGGAGCGCTTCGATCCATTTTTGCCGTTGTGCTTTTTTCTTCTCATTACTCGTCCATTCTACAGATACCTGAAAATCTGCGATCGCTCCTTTAATGTCCCCAGTTAAAGCCCTGGCAAGTCCCCGACTATCAACAATAGAGCCTTTTTTAGGGTCAAGGGTGACTGCTTTCTCACAAGCAAACATAACATTAGCAGCTTTTTCATAAAGACTGCCATACCAACAAAGTGTACCCCAATTATGAGCAGAAATTTGAGTAGGGTAGATTTTTTCTGCTTGTTTGTAAGAGGAAATTGCTTCCTTATAGCAATGAGCGCTGGCATCTTTACATGTTACATAGATATTTGCAATGTAATATAAAAGTAACTGTATGAGCTGTATTTTTCATAAATTAGGCGATCGCTAAACCTTAAAGTTTTAAGGATGTCTGTAATGGTATTGATAATTTACAGTTTATAGCTTGAAATTGTTTACACGCATCCTTAAAACTTTAACCTTTAGCGATCGCCTAATTTATGAAAAATACAGCTCATACAGTTACTTTTATGTTACATTATCAATATTTATGTAATATGTAAAGATGCCAGCGCTCATTGCTATAGTTATGCCTAAATTACCAATAATTTCCAGCAAAAAAGCTATTGGTGTCTTAGAGCGTTTGGGATTTTATCAAGCTAGACAAACAGGTAGTCATGTCGTTCTCAAAAAACCTTTGCCTGATGGAGAAATTGTTTGTGTTGTACCAATGCACAAAGAATTAAAAACTGGTACTCTTAGTGGAATTCTCAGACAAGCTAAAGTTATGCCAGAAGAGTTTATAGCCAATTTATGATGGTAAAGCTCACTCTATGGTTGGTGGGAAAAAATGACTTCGCTATTACCTCACTATTAAACAAGAGCGTTCGCACAAGCAGTGCGGAGCATTATCGCCCCTTCCCAAACAAACCACATTGTACTTATCGTAAACCCAACCAACGTAAAATAGGAATAATCACATAATGACTCACACCCAAACAAAAACCACCAATGCAACCTAACAAACTGAAAAAAGTTATGCTTGTAAAAAATTCTAATAAATTAGGTTGACTGTAATTCATAAAAGTAAACTGTAAAAATAACTCTGGAAAAATATTAAATTGCTCCAAACCAACAAAAACTATTGCCGTCAAACTAGCAACTATCAAAGCATAAATAAAGTTATGCTTTCTTAAACCAAGTCCTAGAGTAACAACACCAGTAGCTACCCCCACAGATAATTTACCCATAATTTCTAGGATAATTAAATCTTCTTTTGTCGTATAGACACTACTACCAACTTGGGAAAATTGCCAACATAACCCTCCTAAAATGTAACCAATAATTCCCATAAATGCAGCCAACCCATAACGACGACGTTGACCTAAACCTCCCACATCCGTTAAACCAACTCCCGTTCCCAAACCAGCTAAACCAAAGACAAGTATTTCCGGACCAATATTTAGGGGAACATCCCACACAAGAAAAATTAGATTAGTAAATATACTAGCGAGGCGATCGCCTATTCCTGACCAATAAGCAAAAATTAATCCGAATGTTGCCCCAATACTTCCCCCAATTGCCCCCAACACCATTTCCCAAATTGTATCTACACATCCTGAAACTATTTGATGAAAAATTTTAGACAGCGTAAATAATAACCTATTAATATTCTCACTGAGACTTTTCAACAGAGCTATTAATGAATTTTTAACAGTTGTAGCTAATGTAGCTAACAAATATATTCTCAGAGACCTCTTTTGCCGTCGATAAATTTTAGCTAAACGGACTTGCACTTCTGCTGCTGTTGCTGGTCGTTGGGCCGCATCTAAGCTCACCATATCATCAAGTAAGTTAGCCAAAGCTGGATGAACTGGCTTAAGTTGACGCCACTTTAGCTTACCTGTTAAGGGGTCTTCCAATTCTGCTGGATATTGACCAGTTAGTAAATGAATACAAGTACGGCCCAAAGCATAAAAATCTGTAAAAGGGCCAATTTCACCTCCATTAATTTGTTCTGGAGGGCTATATCCAGGAGATACTAATCTGGTTGTGCTGCGTTTTGCTACAGTTTCTCTAGGTTGGATTCTATAACTACTAATTTGTTTTACCCCACCGAAGTCAATTATGACCAGTTGACCTCTTTTTTTTCGTTGATGATGAAAAGAATAGGATAAAGAAGATTTTGTCAAAGTTGAAGGTTGGATTTCCCGCAACATTAAATTAGAAGGCTTTATGTCCCTGTGAATAATTTTCCGGCGGTGTAATTCCCATAAAATTTCTACCGCTTGGGAAAGCCAATTGATTACATAGAAATCTGGACATCCTTGGGGATATTGTTCCAGAATTTCTTCTAGAGTACAACCATCAATTTTTTCCATGACTAGGCATGGGAGAAACCATTGGCTAGAGTGGCCCACTTCTGGCTGACTATTTCGCTTGCGTAGGTGAAAATAGTCTCCTGTTTCGACTCTAGGAATACCTGAATGGCGGATACTGGCAAGTACCCAAGCTTCTTGGTCAAATAGTTCGAGTGCTTTGGGAGAGCTTTCTAACAATACTTTCAGAATACGTTCGGTTTGAGTTTCTTGGTCCCAAATAATGTAGATTTTCGCAAATCCACCAGCGCTTAATTTTCGCAGGGGAATGTAGCGATCGTTAATGAGAAGTGGGGTTCCACAGCTTTGACAAAAGTTATTTCCCCATGGCTGGATTGGACTTAGACAATGGGGGTTGATACAGTGGACTTTTGATAAAACAGACTGATGTACAGTCATCTACAGTTAGATATGAATTGAGGACAATAGGAAAATTACTTATATTTTTATCTTAAAAGTTCGCTCTTCTTGAAAACCATGTCACTTTAGCTTAAGGATAATTAGTGGTACTCAGACATTTTATCGTAGAAAAAATGCGTCAAATTCAGTCAAGAGTTGGGAATTACCTCGATGCCTTAAAAATGGCTAGAACCCCTGCTGATTCAGGATTTATGCCTTTTTGACGTAAAAGCCTCTGCCCATCTATATTTGATCCTATTTTCTGGCTTGATTTTGTGTAAGTCCCATTAGGTCTAATTATTTTTATTTTGCAGACAAAAATGCAAGTTAAATGTAGATTACTTGAGTCCGATAGTGGTATTAGTTATCGATAGAAAGGTGCTGAATAATTAGCGCTCTAGAAAAATTAATTTACCGATTTTTTCTTGTATTAAGTGCTTATTGTTTCTGGAAAAAGTAATTATATTATTTTGATACTAGCAATAATTTCTACATAAAATTATAGTCAAGTTTTTTCCTTATTAGTTCACTACTCAAATCTTGCACTTTTGGTGAATCTCTCGTTTTTTTACGATCCCCTGTATTTGTTCAATATTTAATCTGGGATAATTAAAATTGTTTTTACTTTGCATATTTGTGTTTTTTTGTCAATGAGCAATTATTCACTTGATTTATTTTAAATGATTATGGCGATAAAATTAACAAATGTAACAAATAGATTAAAAAAAGTTATTAATAAAAAAATAATCTTTAAAGTGGAAAAGTTCTAATTCTTGATATTATCTAAAATAGTATGCTGTATAGCAGAAAAGTGAATAGATTCTTAGGAAAGAATATATGAGTTACGCTAAAACACAAACTCAGTCTAAGTCTGGGTATCAGGCTGGAGTAAAAGACTATAAACTAACTTATTACACCCCTGATTACATACCAAAAGATACAGATGTTCTGGCAGCCTTCCGTATGACTCCTCAGCCTGGAGTTCCTCCAGAAGAAGCTGGTGCTGCGGTAGCTGCTGAATCTTCTACTGGTACTTGGACAACAGTATGGACTGACTTGTTGACTGACCTCGATCGCTACAAAGGTCGTTGCTATGATATTGAATCGGTTCCCGGTGAAGATAATCAATATATTTGCTATGTAGCTTATCCTCTAGATTTGTTTGAGGAAGGTTCTGTAACTAATATGTTGACCTCTATTGTAGGTAACGTATTTGGTTTTAAAGCATTACGAGCACTACGTCTGGAAGATATGCGGATTCCAGTAGCTTATCTGAAGACTTTTGAAGGTCCTCCTCACGGTATTACTGTTGAACGTGACAAATTAAATAAGTATGGTCGTCCTCTATTAGGTTGTACTATTAAGCCTAAGTTGGGTCTATCTGCTAAGAACTACGGTAGAGCAGTTTATGAGTGCTTGCGCGGTGGTTTAGACTTCACAAAGGATGACGAAAATATTAACTCTCAACCTTTCATGCGCTGGCGCGATCGCTTCCTGTTTGTACAAGAAGCTATTGAAAAGGCCCAAGCTGAAACTGGTGAAATTAAGGGCCACTACCTGAACGTAACTGCCCCCACCGTTGAACAAATGATGGAGCGTGCTGAGTTTGCAAAGGAAATTGGCACTCCAATCATCATGCACGACTACCTAACTGGTGGTTTTACTGCAAATACAACTTTGGCCAAATGGTGTCGTCGTAACGGTGTTTTATTACACATCCACCGAGCAATGCACGCTGTAATTGACCGTCAGAAAGCTCACGGTATTCACTTCCGCGTTTTGGCTAAGTGCTTGAGAATGTCTGGTGGAGACCACCTACACTCTGGTACTGTGGTTGGTAAGCTTGAAGGTGAAAAAGGTATCACTATGGGATTTGTTGACTTGATGCGGGAAGACCACATCGAGCAAGACCGCGAACGTGGTATTTACTTCACTCAAGATTGGGCATCCATGCCTGGTGTAATGCCAGTTGCTTCTGGTGGTATTCACGTTTGGCATATGCCAGCTTTGGTTGAAATCTTTGGTGATGATTCCTGCCTACAATTCGGTGGTGGTACTTTGGGTCACCCTTGGGGTAATGCTCCTGGTGCAACAGCTAACCGTGTAGCTCTAGAAGCTTGTATCCAAGCTCGTAACGAAGGTCGTAACCTCTTCAAAGAAGGTGGCGATGTTATCCGTGAAGCTGCTAAGTGGTCTCCTGACTTGGCCGTTGCTTGCGAACTATGGAAAGAAATCAAGTTCGAGTTCGAGGCAATGGATACCCTCTAAGTCTGTCTTTGAGATGTGGGATTTTAGATTTTAGATGGCAATAGTGAAATAGATATGTCACACTTGTCTGCTAAGGATTTAAAAAGCGTTCAGCTTTCAGCGTTCAGCATTCAGCTTTTTATCAGGGGATTTAAACTTAAACCCCTCCTAAAGTTAAATGACAAGCTAGAGCCTGTCTTTATTTATGTGGACTATCCACGCTGATTGCTAGTAGCTAATAGCTGATAGCTAGTTAATCAATCCTCAATCTAAAATCTAAAGTCTAACAACAATATTCAGGCTGGGGTCAAAAATGGATATTAAAAAAGTTGCGAAAGATACTGCAAAGGTACTGACGAGCTACCTGACCTATCAAGCTGTGCGGACTGTAACTGCTCAGTTACGAGAGACGAACCCTCCCTTAGCAATTTGGTTAAGTGGTTTTTCCTCAACAGGCAAAATTCAAGATGGAGAAGCTTACCTACAAGAGTTGCTCCAGGAAAATAAAGAATTAGCATTTAGAGTGATGACCGTTCGAGAACATTTAGCAGAGGAAGTGGCTGAGTATTTACCAGAAATGCTGCGCAGTGGTATTCAGAAAGATAATATGGAACATCGCCGTCGGTATCTGGAAAAGATAACGCAACTGGAAATAGCTGACCCTAGTTTAGATCCAGAGCAACGAACAGATTAGCCACGAAAATTTGCGGTTAAAATAGCAGTAAGCACCTCAGCGGTCAGCGGTCAGCTCTCAAGGCATAAAATGGGGGATATTCAAAAGAAGCCACTCCGTGTCTACAAACCCCCATCAACGTACACCACTAATTTTTCAAATAGATATAGTGGGGAACTTAAACCCGCCAATTTTAGCTGATAGCTGATAGCTGATAGCTGATAGCTTGTTAAATTTTCCTCCACGGAGAGACCGGGGGGCTGAGATATAAAATCTTGATTGATTCAAAATTTGGCTCCCTTGCACATTGTATTAAACAGTAAAAAAACATGAGAACATTACCAAAAGAGCGTCGTTTTGAAACCCTTTCCTATTTGCCTCCTCTGAGTCCTAACCAAATTAGTCAGCAACTTCAGTACATTTTGGATCAAGGTTTCATCGCTGGTGTAGAATTTAGTGAATCTTCTGCACCAGAAATGCACTACTGGACTTTGTGGAAGTTACCTCTATTCCATGCCAAAACAGTTCAAGAAGTTTTAAGTGAGATCGATGCTTGCCGTTCTGAAAATCCTGATTGCTATATTCGCGTGATGGGTTTTGATAATGTGAAGCAGTGTCAGGTATTGAGCTTCATCGTACATAAGCCAAATCAAAGAAGATACTAATTCATAGCTAAATTAATTTAGTTATAGTGGGGTAGGTAACCTTGTCTGCTCCACTATTTTTTTGTATCATTCATTCCGCTAAATTGTCTAGAATGTAAAGACGTTCCATGGAAGCTTTCTGCGGGTTGGAAAAACCAATTTTTGATGATAATATCATGTCCGGTAGCATCGGAGCGTATATAAAATTAAGGTGACACTCTTGAGAAAACCTTCTGCCTCCTGCTATCCTAGATAACTAACTGCTATCCTAGATAACTAAAGCCTTCTGCCTTCCTTCCACCAAAGTCTAATTATTCAACCGGACATGATATAACTGCTGACTGACTAGAAGGACAAAATTAGCGAAATTCTAAATCCTTACCTGATTTTTTAAATGAAAACTCAATACAAATATCCAGAGAACTTGAAATATTCTGATATTGATCGTCACTCGCAACACCATCAAAAATTTGTCGCTCCACCACTGGATGATGAGTTTTACGCTGAGAGTTATGAATTGCGCAAAGCAGCTTCGACGATGACAGTTTCTGCCATTGAATGGTTCCGCAATAATGTAACAGTATTACTGGAGCGAAGTTATTCACGCTCACACCAAAAGGATACCTTCTCGGTACTCAGTATTGGTAGTGGCGAGGGTGATATTGATATCGAAATTATACAAAGCCTAATTCCCAGACTTAATCCATAATGGAAGCAGTTAAAGTATGTAGCACTTGAACCTAACCAGATCCATCGCGATCGCTTTCTACAACGGCTCGACCAAGCATCTTTTGGCCAAAATGTAGAGGTGTCTGTGCGCGATGAATATTTTGAACCAGGTAGATTTGAAAGCGAACAGAAGTACGATTTAGTTCTGTTGACTCATGTTTTATATTACTTTGATGAGCCTTACCAAGCAATCCAGAGTGCTTTAAAGCAAACGAAGGTAGGGGGACAGGTGGTGATTGTCCACCAAACAGCTACAGGTATACCTCAAATCCAGCGCGAGTTTATGCTGGAAGCAAAAGGGAACCAAAACGAGATGTTCACAGCAGAGGATATTAGAAATTTACTGGATACTCAATCTCATCCGCATCAGTATTACCATGTCGATGCTCGTCTGGATGTAACTGAATGTCTCCAAGGGTTGGAAACAGGCGTTAAAATTATGTCCTTTTGTATGGAATGCGATTTGCGCCAGCTTCAGGAAGTAAAATTTGCTAAGATTCTCCAAGCATTTTGGAGATTGGCTGAGATTGAGGAAAGTGGGAAAGCATTTATAAATGAACCAATTGGGGTTTTTGTCTTACCAGTTCCTAGCGTTACTGTTGAACAAAGAAGTCCAGAAGACAAAGATCCAGTAATTGATTATTGGCAGTTAGCGCAGCGTTTCGACTGGTTGGGTACTTTTTTATCACAATATCATCAGAGCAAAAGTTCATCTCTGAGATTACTAGATGTTGCGTGTCGAACAGGGCGTTGGTTGCAAGCTTTTAGTCAATACATCCAACTTGATGAAGAAATTGGCAATATTGTTTATGATTCCTTAGATCCTTCTGGAAGTTCAATTGCTCAAGCTCGTCAGAAAATCCATCTTCCCTTACAGCAAGGGAACCAATATATTAGTACAATTCAATCGGCTAATCTGGAAATAAATGCTTACGACTTATTGTGGTCGATGCACGGCTTTTATATGATTCCCCGCCAGGATTTGGCGGTTGTATTGAAAAAGTGTGCTAGTTTGCTGAAGGATACAGGAGTTGGATTTATTGCTTTGGCGACTCGTAAATCTTTTTACGTCGATTTTTATGAGCAATACCTGCAAATTTTCAAGGAAGGAAAAGGCGAAGGATTTACCTCTGCTGAAGATGTCATAGAGAGTCTGGATGAATGTGGAATTCAGCATCAAGTCCATAGGATATTCTATGAAGAGCCAATCAAAGCTGATGACTATGCAGCATTAGAGCATTACATCAAACATGAGGCAACAGTTAACTACTTTAACAAGGATAAGGAAACAGAGCAGTTATCTGAATCACACGAGATTACCTTGGAAGAATTACTGTCTCATCCGAAGATGGAACGATATCTCAATTCATTGCTCAGAAACTCGGTTTATTATTTTCCTGAAGAGGTTTTCCTGATATCCTTTAATGCTAATTAACATAGGTGTAACTATAGCAGTTTTCAGCCTCGTGAGGTACATTAATGATCCCCCTCCCGTCCCCCTTGGGAAGGGGGAAGCCAGAGGATGCTGCGCTTTTTGTTAAACGGGGGTTAGGGGGGATCGAAAGAACTGTACCTCACGCTTCTTGAGAAATGCTATATCAACAGGACTTACGCATAAGGTACGAAAAACAGGGATTTGAGATTGCTTCCCTATCGGTCGCAATGACGGAAAGACGTTGTGCTGCGTAAGTCCTAATCAATACAAGTATGACAAAAAAATAAGGTCTCAAGCCTCCCCTTGGCTGCGCCACTAGCTGTCGCTATACAAGGGGATGAAAAAAATAAACTTCAGTATTTCAGGCCTCCTACGTCATTAGGAGGTACTGATAGCATAGCTCCTCCGTTAGGAGGCTAACTGATAACTGATAACTGTTAACTGAAATGAGCATTACTAAAACCAGAGAAACTTTAGCTAAATCCTGCCCTGAGAATGAACAAGAGTTGCGCGTAGAACTAGCTGCTGCATACCGCTTGATTCATCACTACGGGATGACGGATATGATATACAGCCATATTTCTGTGCGCATTCAGGAGGAACCAGCTATATTCCTTCTCAATCCCCATGGTCTGCTTTTCGATGAGATATGTGCATCAAATCTAGTACGAGTTGATGTCAATGGTAACAAAATTGATGCTACAGATGCTGACGTAAATCCTGCTGGATTCACCATCCATAGCGCTATTCATTTAGGTTGTCCTAATGCTCATGCGATTTTCCACACTCATACCATGAGTGGTATGGCAGTTGCTGCTATGGAAGAAGGTTTGTTGCCACTTAACCAAGCTTCCATGGAATTCTATAATCGTGTTGCCTACCATGACTACGAGGGTATATCACTCGACCTTGATGAGCGCGAGCGAATCGTTGCATCTCTGGGCGCAAAGAAATGTTTAATTCTGCGTAACCACGGACTTTTAACTGTCGGGCGAACTATAGCTGAAGCATTTTACTATATGTACTATCTGAATCAGGCGTGTGATATCCAAGTTAACGTGCTAGGTACTGGAACTAAACCTATTATACCACCACCTGAGATTTGCGAACATACAGCCCGCCAGTTTGAGGAACCGACCTTCCACAACCAGGAGGTCGCCAGGGTATGGGAAGCTAATCGTCGTTTGCTCGATCGCCTTGATCCTTCATATCGTGATTAGTAGAGGGAGTGCGAGCATCTTGCTCGCTTGTTCACCCATTAACAGGATTTGAGATTAGTAACCTTGTTCACAATTTACCAGATTCTGCAAAGGAAGACCATCACGAAGGCAATGAATAGCATCTACAATTGGTTTTGTCCAGTATTCAGAATCAGTTTGAGTTGCTACATGAGGTGTTATTGTAATTTGAGGGTGTGACCAAAATGGATGATTTTCAGGTAAAGGTTCCTGAGAGAAAACATCTAGACAAGCACCTGAAAGTTGACCTGAATCTAATGCTTCTAATAAATCTTTTTCTACTAAGTGTTGTCCTCGTGCAACATTAATCAAATAACCTCCTTTAAGCATAGCTGAAAAGGTTTCACGATTAAGAATCCCTTCTGTTTCTCTAGTTAAGGGAAGTAAACAAACCAGGACACGACATTTACTCAAGCAAAGTTTTATATCATGTCCGTTTATATCGTTTGTGTAAACCCAAGGGTGAATATCTACAGGAAATGATGGTTTTTTCTTGCGAGGGTAGCCTTCTTCCCTCTTCCCTCTTTCTTCTTCCTTCTTCCTTCTTCCTTCTTCCTTCTTCCTTCTTCCTTCTTCCTTCTTCCTTCTTCCTTCTTCCTTCTTCCTTCTTCCTTCTTCCTTCTTCCTTCTTCCTTCTTCCTTACCTTTGCTATACAAGACCGATGCTACCGGACATGATATTAATTGGTCTCGTCCATAAAAACACTCTATACCATCAATGTTCTTTGGTGTCCGACTCCAACCCCGAATCGGAAAACCAAGAGTATTGAGTTTCTGAGCAGCATCTGTTCCCAGAACACCAAGACCTAAAATTCCTATCGTACAGGAACTGGTTTCTGGTAAAGGTAAAGGTTCCCAATGTCGTGCTTTTTGAAATGTTTGATATTCAAATGCTTGTCTGTGAAAACGAAGAACAGCTAATAAGATTTATTCAGTCATTCTTGCTGTCACACAAGGTTCAACAATACGAATAATGGGTACATTTTGGGGAAGATGGGGGTCTTTTAAAATCTCTTCTACTCCGGCCCCGAAGGAAATAATTCCTTTAAGGTTCGGAAATTTTTCCATTATTCCTAGAGAGGGTTTCCATGTTAATATGGCTTCTATTTTGTCTGGGTTCTCTACTTCTGGCCAGAACTGGATATCAATATCTGGTATATTTGCCTTGAGTTCCGTAACGAATAGTTCCAGATTTTCAGCTTCATAAATTATAAGTATTGAAAACATAAATAAAATCCTAAATATGACTACAAAAAATCCAAATCTGAGTGAATTATTTGCTTATGATACCTTCGCCGATATGATTAAAAACAAGTTAATTAAAACGGTTGAAGATTATCAAGTATCTAATCCCCAAAAAGAAATATACATGATGGCGTGGGGTGATACAACTCATCCAATTCCATCAAAAGTTGTGGAAGCTTTAGTTGATGCTGCGACGAAGTTAGGTCATCAGTCAACTTATACAGGATATGGGGAATTTGATGGGAATATTAAACTAAGAGAAGGGATCTGCAATAACTACTATAAACCTCGTGGAATTAATCTAAAACCAGAGGAAATTTTTGTTAGTGATGGAGCACAGTCAGGTACTTTTGGTATTCAGGAACTCTTTGGTTTAGATAATATTATTGCCCTACAAGACCCGATTTATCCCCCTTATTTAGAAGCAAATTTGTTAGCAGGTAGAAATAATATTATTTATCTAGAGTGCAACGATAAAAATAATTTTGTTCCTGATATTCCTCAGTCAAAGGTGGATGTAATTTATCTCTGTTTTCCTAATAATCCGACAGGAGGAGTTGCTAGCAAAGAACAACTCAAAGCTTTTGTTGACTATGCTAGAAACCATAAGTCTATCATTATTTTTGATGCTGTTTATAGTGCTTTTATTACCGATCCGAATATTCCTAGAAGTATTTATGAAATAGAAGGAGCGACTGAATGTGCGATTGAAGTGGGTAGTTTTTCTAAAACGGCTGGATTTTCTGGATTAAGATTAGGTTGGTCTGTAGTTCCTGTTGACTTAACTATTAAAAGCACTGTAGCAGGAGAGTTGACCGAAATGTTTAGAATTAGTCAATCTATCAGGTTTTGGGGTGCTTCTAATTTAGCACAACAAGGAGGAATTGCTGTTTTGTCGGAACAGTGTCAAAAAGAATGTCAAGAAATTGTTAAGTACTACCTAGAAAATGCGAGAATTCTCAAGGAAGGTTTAGAAGCTTTTGGACTGAACTGTTTTGGTGGTACTAATAATCCTTATATATGGGTAAAAGGAGCGGAGGGAATGAGTTCTTGGGATGTTTTTAACGAACTATTATTTAAAGCAGGGGTTGTTGGTGTACCCGGTTCATTGTTTGGTTCGAGTGGAGAAGGTTTTTTACGCCTAAGCACTTTGGGTCGTCGGGAAGATATGGAAAAAGCTAGTTGTATACTTGCGGGATGATTCGATCATTTAGATTAATAAATTCCAAAATCTCTGTTTTTGAACCCATGATTTTTGAATTAATTTGGCAATAATTAAAGGAAACAGAGGAATTATCAGCATTAAAAAATCTCGAAAAATTAAGGTATAAAGCCTCTCAATTAATGGGGAAAAAAGAAAAAAAAATCCTTGAGGAAAATCCTATTATTTATAAAAATAGATAATTTTTAATTGTTAATTATTAATTGTTTGACTTAGAAAAATTGCTATCTAATCCAGAAATGAAACAACACTTAAAATCTCTGATTAGCAACTCTGTTTATTGCTTTGATCAGGAGATTTTGTTGATTTCATTTCATCGTTAAATTAAAGCAATAAATAGATAGTTTTATGGATGAAAGAATATGATTAGAGCAAGAACATAAAGCAACAGACTCAAAGTTTTTTTTTGCTTCTATGACAAATAGTCATCTTAAAAACTTAATCAAGCTGGATCAAGACCAAAGTTTAATAGATTTACTAGGTTGGAATACATTCTTTAAACCTGACGAGACAGAAGAATTTATAGAGACAATTTCAAGTTATGCTTTCCCCTATTCTCAAAAAAGTCAGCCTCTACCATTTGGAATTTACCTAGACCTAGAAAATTTTCCCATTGGATATGTAGTATTAAAAGGCTTGAATATGGATTTGTTTACTGCTGAAATTGGTATAGCAATTCTAGATGAAAAATATAGAAATAAAGGATACGGAACTCTAGCATTAAAACGACTAATTATTTATGCTTTTCAGGAATTATATATTCAAACAATTGGAGCTGCAATTTTATTATCAAACAACAGGTAAATTAATATGTTTAAAAATCTCGGTTTTGTAGTTAGAGAAATTATGTATAAATCATGGCCGATGCCTAATGGAGAGCTAGCAGATATGGTATTGATGGAATTAACAAATGATGATAGTATGACAAGCTGGAAGTAGCGGTAATAAAAAGCCAATAAAATCATAATTTTAGTAATTATAAATTCCTTTGCTTTGTATGATATTTGGATAATTTGAGATGTTTGATACTATTGATAACAATCATTGTTTTGTACTATAAATTTTTGAGATAAAGTTGATCGTTTAAATCAAAATTGCTGTAGAATATATTATAGTAAACCCGGTTTTCCCACATTACATTTATGGTTAGAGTTTTTACAAGACTTTCTCAGTACTCAGTATTGGCAGTGGCGAGGGTGATATTGATATCGAAATTATACAGAGTCTGATTCCCAGACTTAACACACGGTGGAAGCAGTTAAAATATGTAGCACTTGAACCCAACCCTATCCATCGCGGACGCTTTCTACAACGGCTCGATCAGGTATCTTTAGGCCAAAATGTAGAAGTGTCCGTGCGTGATGAATATTTTGAACCCGGTAGATTTGAAAAGGAACAAACGACTAATTATTTATGCTTTTCAGGAATTATATATTCAAACAATTGGAGCTGCAATTTTATTGTCAAACAACAGGTCAATTAATATGTTTAAAAATCTCGGTTTTGTAGTTAGAGAAATTATGTATAAATCATGGCCGATGCCTAATGGCGAACTAGCAGATATGGTATTGATGGAATTGAAAAATGATAGTATTACAGCCTGGGAATAGGAAGGAGAAACAACTTATGAATAAATATGATGACATTGCCCAGTATTATGACTTACTTATGGAGAGTGGGTATTACGACTATCAGAAAGCAGCTCAGTCCATCGACTCTATCCTCAAAGGTCGGAAAAAACTGCTCGAAATTGGGGTGGGAACGGGATTACTTGCAGAAAAACTACTCGAATTAGATTCCAGCTATGAGATAACTGGCATAGATTTTAGTACTGCTATGTTAGACCGGAGTAAAGCTCGTTTGGGAAACCGGGCAAAGGTAGTAGAAGGTAATGTCTTATCAATGGATTTGCAAGAAGATTTTGATGGGGTATATTCCCAGGGCGGTCCAATAAATTTTAATCGGGTAGGTAATGATTACCACTTAAATATGCTGCCAAATTTTGAGGACAGCGTTAAGATGTTAAACAATATTGCTCGCCATTTAGTTGACGGTGGCTTATTAGTACTTAACATTCAAGGAGAGAAAACAGAGGTCGATGGCGATCGAGACATTGGCAACGGCATTGTTTACGCTCAACAAAAGCATCTCTGTTTCCTAGAAAATCAAGAAATGTACTTTTGGGAAAAAGATTATATTTTTAAGAAAGAGGGGGAGATAGTGGCTCGCGATCGGCATAAATTCTTAATGATCTATGGCCAACTTCTAGAAGATACGATGAAGGCGGCAGGGTTTAAGTTGAAACAGGCGACTCCCGACGATTTATATATGGTTTACCAGAAAGCGATCTAATATCAAGTTTGGTTAAATGGTTACAGAGGTCAAAGCAGTAAACGATCGCCCCTCTGGGCATCGCATTGTTGTTTTGGATACCTCTGCTACGACAAAATGTTAAGATTCATTTGTACTATAATTTTTTGATCTAAAATGGAACTTATACCACAAAAAGTCGAAACTAGCACCCAAAATATCTCTTATTATGAAAGTTCAGGTAAGGGGCAAACTATTTTCCTAGTTCATGGTAATTCTTCATCCGGACGCTCTTACCTACATCAATTACAGAGTCAGTTTGGTGAGAGGTATCACTTAATCGCGATGGACTTACCAGGTCATGGACTTTCAGATGTAGCTGTTAACCCAGAACTAACTTACAATCTCCCTGGTTATGCTGATGCTGTCCTTGAGGTAGCTAAAGCTTTAGATGCTTCTAATGCAATTTTTGTAGGTTGGAGTTTAGGCGGACATATTCTTTTAGAAGCTAGCGATCGACTTACTGATGCACAAGGTATTGTTATTTTTGGTACGCCACCAATTGCTGACAACCCTCCCGATCTAGAAAATGCTTTTTTGCCACATCCATCTTTGAGGTTGGGTTTCACTGCGGAACTAAGTCAAGAGGATATGTTGGCGTATGTGACGACTTTCTTCAGACCGGATATGAAAGAAATTCCTGAGTTTTTATTAGAAGATATTTCCTTAACTGATGGCAAAGCGCGTGGGAATTTAGGTGCAAGTATTACCCCTGGTGGTTATCAAAACGAGATTGAAATTGTGGGTAATATGAAGATTCCTTTAATGATTATTCATGGGGAACAAGAGCAGTTGGTAAATGCTGATTATATAGCAGAATTGAAAATGCCCACTCTTTGGAATGGAGGAATTGAATTTATTGCCAATGCGGGACACGCTCCACATTGGGAAACACCAGAGAAATTTAATAGCTTATTGATGGATTTTATTACTGATGTGACTATAGGCGATCGCCGTCAGTAAAATTATTGATATTATAGCACTTTGCCTAGATAATGAGGTACAGCTTGTTAATTCTTTTTCCTGTTTCCTAGAGTTATAAAACTTTGTACCTTATTAATTGGAAAACTCCTGTAATTGGCAATAAGCAAAAAACTTTATTCCTGCTCCTATATTGATAGCAAAGCTCCTCTGTTTGCGAAGCATTCCGAAGGAAAAGAGGCACTTGCGCGACGACAATATAGTGGTATCGGTACATCAAGTAATTCTGAGTATAGGAATAGTTAATTGTATATATTTTAATCCCAAAACCGAAGTATTTTGGATAATAGATTATCGTATTTACGACCCAGATAGTGACAATAAAACTCAAATAGATCATGTTGAATAAATAATATTTAATGTGGTCAAAAAGAAGAAATTACTATTTAAAACTGTATTAATGGATAGTTGGTATGCAACACAAAGATTAATGGCATTGATAGATAACCTAGGAAAAAATTATTATTGTCCCTTACAAGGTAAATCGCGTACGTAGATGACACTGGTGGTGTAGAAAAATATAAAAAAATTGCTGAATTAAGCTGGAACTCCTCAGAAAAAATATCAGGTAAAATAATTAAAATTAAAGGTTTTCCAAGGAATAAAAAAGCGAGTGCGTAATTCTGAGGTCTCCTCAGAATGTAAGACGCACTCAAGACAGTCAAGCTTTCTGGGTAAATGTTTCTACCAACACAGCAGAATATATTGCTACTAATGACGAGAGCTAATGCAGTAAAGATGATGTAGAATTTGAATCTCAAACCAGATAGAAAATCGAATAATTTCACGCCATAATTAAGCAATTAACAGGCCTAGGTTCCTGTCAATGTCGTCTGAGAAAAATCCAAATAAATCATATTGCTTGTGCTATGTTGGTTTGGAATCATTTGAAAAAAATG
Source organism: Okeania sp. SIO2F5 (assembly GCF_010692685.1). Classification (NCBI taxonomy): domain Bacteria; kingdom Bacillati; phylum Cyanobacteriota; class Cyanophyceae; order Oscillatoriales; family Microcoleaceae; genus Okeania; species Okeania sp. SIO2F5. Next base: position 110,412 of record NZ_JAAHGU010000001.1, read on the forward strand.
GCAAACATTCTGGGAAAAACTATTTATCAACTAAAACATCAATTATTATCTAAATATCTAGTATCTGAACTCAAATATGCTGCAATTAAAATGACGGTTATTTAAGTTTTTATGGATAGAGATAGAATCAGAAATACTGGGCGATCGCTGAAAAAAATTATAGCGTTAGCGGAGCTTTGCGTCAGCAATCGCTCTATTTACTATGCGCTATATATAGTGTCTTTGCGTAAGTCCTGACTATATGAGGTTTTATGAAGCAGCGTAGTTTAGATAGAGGTTATCGACCTGGAATCGTACTAATTGATGCTGGTGCGTGGTAACAACACAGCATTTCTGAAAAAATTAGAAGAAAGAAAATTAGAATAAAGCTTTGACTGAGAAACAGGTAGATTAATCTGACTTCTTTTAGCCAATTAATGACTCGCTGCTCTCTGATGACGTTCTCTCAGATAAGAAAGAAATTCTTTACCTTCACGCAAACGACGCACTAACATTTGCGGGTCTGCTAGCATTTCACCAACTATAGGAATAATTGACTTGGGTCTAAAATAAAACCGACGATACATCTGCTCAACTCCATCTTCAATTTCACTACCTGACAAATTAGGATACTGTAACGATGACATCTGAATTCCAGAATTAGCAACCAAAGCATCGCCAGTAAACCAACCATTTTCCTGAGCTTGACTATATAATTCTGTTCCAGGGTAGGGGGAAGCGATCGAGACTTGAATTGTATGGGGGTTTACTTCACAAGCAAAACGGATAGTCTCCTCAATAGTTTCCCTACTCTCATTGGGTAAACCGAGAATAAAAGCTCCATGAACTTTAATCCCCAACTTATGGCAATTTTCCATAAATTTGCGGGCGACTTCTAATTTAATTCCTTTCTTGACTCCATCCAAAATTTGTTGATTTCCAGATTCAAAACCTACCAACAGCAAACGTAGACCGTTATTTTTCAATTCTTTAAGAGTGTCGTAATCTAAATTTCCACGAGCATTACAACTCCAGGTTAGCTTCAGTCGCTTCAAATGTTCGCTAATAGCGATCGCTCGTTTTTTATCAATAGTAAAGGTATCGTCATCAAAAAAGTATTCTCGCACAGAGCTGCCCCAAATAGCTTTTGCTTCTGCCATTTCTTGCCCTACTGCTTCGGGACTTTTAGCCCGGTATTGATGTCCGCCAATAGTTTGTGGCCACAAACAGAAAGTACATTTAGCAGGGCAACCACGACCTGTATATAAGGAGATGTAGGGATCGAGTAAATAACCAATTAGATATTTACGAATATCTAGATGTTCTGCATAAACCGGAAAAACACTAGGCATTGTATCCCAGTCGTGAATCAATTCTCGTTCTGGTGTATGGTGAATATTGCCTTGAGAATCATGGAAACTCAACCCTTTAATTTCTGCAAAAGATTTTCCTTCGGATAATTCTTTGCAGGTATAATCAAATTCGTTGCGACAGACAAAATCAATAATTGGATTATCTTTAAGGGTTTCTTCAGGCAAAACTGCCACATGAGCGCCAACAAAACCTACTTGTGTCTCAGGGTTTTGAGTTTTAATTGCCTCTGCACATTTAACATCATTAGGGAGGGAAGGGGTACTGGTGTGCATAATTACCAGTTCATAATCTTTAGCAATTTTCAGCACATCTTCCACTGTTTGGTTATGGGGAGGAGCGTCTACCAATTTACTTCCAGGAACTAGAGCAGCAGGTTGAGCTAACCAAGTGGGATACCAGAAAGAAGTAATTTCCCGTTTTGCTTGGTATCTAGCTCCGGCGCCTCCATCAAAACCATCAAAGGAAGGGGGATTTAAAAATAGAGTTTTTTTCATATTTAATAGTAGATTTTTCAGGACTTACGCAAATTAACCTTGAGAACGCCATATTTAGGGGCAAATACCATTCGCCCTCACTTGGTTTCGTGTCCGTGCGTAAGTCCTGTTTTTAATATACAGGGATATTTTGGAGAACATTCCTACGCTTTCTTTTTATACCATAAGTACACGAGCTACGGAGTCCTCAGGAGTCAGGAGGAAAAAAGAAGGAAGAGAGAAAGAAGAAATGTAACTATAAGTATAAACCTTTTTTGAAATCCTCCGTAGGGAAATTTTATAACTTCCTTAATTTATCAAAATAATTGGAGGGAGCAAGATGCTCCCACTGATTTTGTCCTTGACCAAAATAATGACAATAGACCACCATGACAATGCACCACCACCTTTATTTTTAGGATATCGACTCAGACCCAAAACAAAATAATATCCAATATCAAGTTCAAATAATTAGCGATCGTAGCGCAAGTTTTGTTTTGCACCGCCACCTGTTGGCAGAGCATTTCGTTTGCGTAGCATTCCAAAGGAAAGGAAAAAGTGCGATTCACAACTCAACAATTAAAGATATGTTTGTTGGGTTTCCTTTGTCAACCCAACCTACAAACTCAATTTTTTGTATAGTAGATTTTACCGAAAAATTCAGGTATAAAGCCTCTCCATTCATGGAGAAAAAAGCGGTCGTTAGCGGAGCTTCCCGTTAGGGTGGGATGGCTCCGAAACCTGCGCCATATCCATGAGACCAAGAGAAGAAAAAAAAATCCTTTGATCCAATCCTCTTATTTATAAGAAGAGGTAATTCTAAATTCTTAATTCTAAATTCTTAATTCTTGAAGGTCTTAAGCACCCTTAGTAAAAAAATAAAATAATTATTAAAAAACTCACCAACTATGGTAGGCTTTCTTTAATTCTTTGCCCATAAACATTTTATCCCTCATCACAGGTATGAAATAAATTATGGACACAGATATATAAAACATAGATAAATATTATCACTGTTATTAACCATGACAATTACTACAGCACCATTTCCAATTGACATAGGAAGTTATAAACCACTTTCTCTCGACCCCACAAACCCAACTCTCACAGACGAACAACGCGAAACACTCAAAGCAAATATTCAACTCTGCCGTGATACTATAATTTTCTTCACCGCTACTGGTGCTGCTAGAGGAGTAGGAGGTCATACAGGTGGCCCTTATGACACAGTACCCGAAGTTATGATTTTAGATGCCTTTTTCCGAGGTGCAGCAGAAAAATTTGTACCTATTTTCTTTGATGAAGCTGGACACCGCGTAGCTACTCAATACTTAATGGCAGCTATTGCAGGAGAACTTCCTGTGGAACGTCTGGTAAATTATCGGGCAGCAAATTCTCATTTACCAGGACACCCAGAATTAGGGTTTACTCCAGGAGTTAAATTCAGTTCCGGTAGACTAGGTCATATGTGGCCTTATATCAACGGTGTAGCAATGGCAAATCCTGATAAATTAGTATTTTGCTTAGGCTCCGATGGTTCCCAACAAGAGGGTAACGATGCTGAAGCAGCTAGAATGGCAGTAGCACAAAATCTCAATGTTAAATTGATAATTGATGATAATGATGTTACTATTGCAGGTCATCCATCCGACTATTTAAAAGGTTACGATCTCAACAAAACGTTAGCAGGTCATGGCTTAACTGTGCTTGAAGGAGATGGGGAAGATTTAGACGGTCTGTATCAACGAATATGTCAAGCAGCTACCACTGAAGGTCCGATCGCTATTATTAATAAGCGGAAAATGAGTGTGGGTATCGAAGGTTTAGAAGGTTCTACCCACGGACATGATGTGATTCCTCTAAAGTTAGCGATCGAATATTTAGAAGCAAAAGGTAGAACTGAAGCAGTTAACTATCTCAAGGGTATTGAAAAACCAAAGCAAAGCTACACTTTCATGGGTGTAAGTGATAAAGTTGGTTCTAACCGGAATGTCTTTGGCGAGAGTGTGGTATCTGTCCTCAAAGGTATGAGTGAAGAGGAACGCAAAAATCATTTATTTGTTGACAGTGACTTAGAAGGTTCTTGTGGGTTCAAACAAATTCATGATGCTTTTCCAGAGCGGTTTATTAGTGGTGGCATCATGGAGCGTGGTAATTTTTCTGCTGCTGCAGGGTTTGGTATGGAAGCAGGGAAACAAGGTATTTTTGCCACATTCAGTGCTTTCTTAGAAATGTGTATTTCTGAAATTACAATGGCGCGGTTGAACAATTCTAACGTTTTGTGTCACTTCTCCCACGCTGGTATAGATGACATGGCAGACAATACTTGTCACTTTGGCATCAACAATATGTTTGCCGATAACGGTCTTGATGATGGTTATGAAACTCGCTTATATTTCCCTGCTGATGCGAACCAAATGAAAGCTTGTGTGGAAGCAGTATTTACTCAAACCGGAATGCGGTTTATCTTCTCCACTCGTTCCAAAGTACCAATTCTGTTAGACAGCAATGGTAAAGAATTCTTTGGTGAAGATTATAAGTTTACTCCTGGGAAAGATGAAGTTATCCGGGAAGGTACAGCAGGTTATATTGTCAGTTTTGGTGATGCGTTATATCGCTCTCTTGATGCAGTGGAACGTCTGAAACAGCAAGGAATAGATGTTGGTTTGATTAACAAACCTACTCTCAACGTCATTGACGAAGATATGTTGCAGAAAGTTGGTGCTGCTCCTTTTGTATTGGTTGTTGAAGCATTCAACCGTCGTACAGGTTTGGGTAGTCGTTTCGGTTCTTGGTTATTGGAACGTAGTCTGACTCCTAAGTTTGGTTATCTAGCTACTCACCAAGAAGGTTGTGGTGGTCTATGGGAACAGTTCCCTCATCAAGGGATCGATCCTGAAGGTATTATGAATAAGGTTAAAGAGTTAGCTAGTTAATTTTCTTTTAAATAGAGTTGTTGGGAAATAAAAATTCAAAAGCCTGAAAAGTTTACTATATAATATTTTCAGGATTTGAGGCTTGAAAAACACTATAAACCTTGACTAATAAGGGTTTTAGCAATTTTTCGGCTTAATTCCCAACAAGTCTAATGGAGTAATATCATGTTCGGATAATCAGTTATAAATAAAATTTCAGAACTGACAGTACCGAATAAATACTGAAATTATCTTGAAATACTGAAATTATCTTGATTTTTCTCCTTTCTTCCCTCCTGAATTCTGACTCCTGACTTCTCGCTAAGTTATTTATAAGTATTCAACCGAACATGATATAATATTATGGTAAAGCAGATTAATGGCTGGATTCTTGAGGGAGTTGTAGCATCTGGTAAAACCACATTAATTACAGAATTGCAAAAGGTATTAGCGACGAAACATTCTTCTAGAACAAAGGTTTATATTAGTGAACATTACACCGAACGGGTTTTAGAAGATGAAAAAGCCAAGCGAATCTTAACAGCACAAGCTACTATTGATTTGGCCTCTCACATTGTTGAGAAGTTGGAAAGCATTGCCTCTTGGAAATCTGGTAGTAAATTTCATCAGAATCAAGGCAATGCTATGATTGACTCTATCCTAGAAAGGTTTCTAGGTAGTCATTATGCCAACCTAAAAACCTTGGAGTTATGGGATTCAACCTCTGAGGATGAATTCAAAATTAGGAATATTTATAAACGTTTAGAAGAACTAGGATTCTCGGTAGTAATTCTGAAATTGCCAGATTCTCTGATTAACCAAGCTGTAGCTACTACTAAACTTTATAGAAACGCCGCCTGGTCTCGGTATCTGGAAAAAGTAGGAAATGATGAGCAAGTAAGTATCTACTACTTAAATTGGCAAAATAAACTATTTGAATTTTATAACCGCATTAGTAAATTTATCGAGATTAAAACAATTACAGTGGATTCTATTCACCACAGAGATTACTATAGTGAATTAGCAAATTCTCTCGTTAAATGAGTATTAAGTTTATTTTCTTTGATATTGATCAAACCCTTGTCGATTATTCGGGTGCAGTGAGTAATATCATGTCCGGATAATTAGTGATAAAAACTTTCTCTTTCAACTCCAGTTCTTCTTCTTCCTTCTTCTTTCTTCCCTCCTGACTCCTGACTCCTGACTCCTGACTCCTCCATCGTTATTTATTTATAACTGTTCAACCGGAGATGATATAAGGCTGTTGTACGCCTTGTTAAAGAAGAACCAATCTTAAATGGTATTTCTAGTGGAGAGTTTTTGTCCATCTGGAACAATTTAAGAAGCCGTTATACACAGCACATGATATTACTCCTGACTCCTATAAAAAGTCTCACTACTTGTTTGATTTGAGGATAAGTAAAACTACGATAACGACCAATTCCATTAAACCTTAAACAGACGAAAAATAGCACAATAATTTGATAATTTGATTTGGGTATTAATGCTCAACTCTACTATCAATACAATCTCATATTCTTGCTTCTTACTTTTTCATTCCCTAAAAAAAAATTCACAGAGTTTCTCAGCGATATCCTTACTTTACTTCTTCCTTATTCTTACTTCTTCCTTCTTAAACTATGATCAATTCTACTCTTATAAATCAGAATATCTCCTTAGAAGACTTCACAAAAAACCCTCCTGAAAAAATGGAATGGGTAGACGGCAAATTAATAGAAAAAAACGGCATGACATTAAGACATGGAAAAATTCAATTGAAGCTCGGTCGTTATTGGGATGACTATAAAAATGCCAGTAAACAAGGTGGAGAAGTTTATACAGATGTACCTTGTCGTACTAACAAACAAGGGCGATCGCCTGATGTTGCTTATCTGACTCCTGAGTTAGTTTCAGAATATGGAAATTATCCTACTTTGCCTCAGAGTTTTCCTTTAAGTGCAGAAATTATTTCTCCTACAGATTTAGCTGAAAATGTCTTTTTAAAAGCTCAGGAATATTTAGAATCTGGTGGCGAAGAAGTTTGGTTAGTTTTTCCTGAGAGTAAATGGATAATAATAGTTACTGAAAATCAAGGTTTAATGTTTACTTCTGGTCAGGTTGTTACTACTCAAAAAGTTTTAATAGGTTTTAATGTGGCAGTAGATGATTTATTAGCTTGAGAATTAATTATATTTTTTTCTAATCTATATCAAAGGCAAAAATTTTCGCAAACGCCATTCCCTTTTACCGCAAAAAAAATCTCTGCCATCTGCAGCAAAACCTCCTCCAGTCAGATTCCGAAATTTGGGAAAAATATTTATGGTTTGTCTACTACTATTCTGACAACTTTCCTCTTTCCAACAAAGCAAAAAATTTTCATATTTGTAGTTAGCTAATTTCCTAAATTTTAACTTCTAACTTTTGACTTTTGACTTTTGACTTCTAAATCCTTCCTTCCTTAAATAAAACGAATAAACCAACGTTCCTTAAAACTAACACCAGCTAATGCTTCATACTCTGCCAAACTTCTGACATTTCCTAAACCATAAATGCCAAAATCTTCCGTAGCAGTTTCCATTCCCAAAATCTGACGAAAACGAGATTCAGATATCTTATTTTGTACCCACCAATCTTGATGATCTTCCCAATGTACAACCCGCTTTTTACCAGTATTATAAAAATGCCAACAAACACTAAGATTAGGATGATAAATATCCCATCCCCTTGTCCAAGCTTTAGCAGCAAATAACACCTCTTCCCCAGTAAAATAAATCTCCGGGTCGTAGGGTACTTCCTCAATAATTAACCCATCTGCAAAAATAAACCCAGCAGCAACAAAAGCTCCTAGTTGTGGAATACTACATTTACTCAAATCGCCTATTGCTCTCAAACTTAAAATACCAGGATCTCCAAACTCCTTTGCCTCTAACCGACTTGGTGTATCCCCAACCAATTCTCTAGGGGGTTTGTAAGCAGGAGGATAGGTACTCAAAAGAGGTTTTTCACTGGGACACATTTCCAGCATTTTAATCAATTCTATATCCCAGCCAGGCAAAAATCTCATGTGGGCATCAATTTGTAGAGTATAACGTTCCTTTTGCCACAACTTTTGTACCAAAGACCTCGCCCAACCTACGCCACGAGCTTCAGAAGCAGGCACTGCAATAATACGACAATCTTTAATACCTTTAAGTTTGCTGATATAGTCCTTTTCCTCATCCGTACCATACTGCCAACAAATGCCAAAAGTGAGGCGTTCAGGATGAGTGGCATGGGCGATCGCTTCTTCTACTGTTGGGACTAATTCTAAATCGCGATAGGCAACTATTTGAATAAAAATACTATCCATAAAATTTGTTTATAGCCATCTTAATTATGTTGTTTAAACTATTACTACTTTAGATAGAACAAATCAGAATCCAGTTATTTAAATACTCAAATCCTACTTTAAGCAAAAACTTTGACTTTTTTTACTTTTTTATAAAAATTACAAGCTAAATCCAATTTGATATTGTATCAACGATAAAAAAGAATGCCACAACAAAAAGGAAATTTGAAAATTACGCCTAGAAAGAGCTTCTTCCATACTAAAAGCCACCTATCTCTATATATAGCTCCAATTATTTTCTTCAACATCCGTAGATCCACAAGAGGTAACACTATGCCATTGATCTAGATCGCAAAAGACATAAAAATTTTTCACAATAACACTTTGACTAGCCTCACTGAAATTACGGCATGAATAATCAGATGATATATTAAGATTGAACAATTGATTAAAATTCAGGATTTTTACTGATATTAAATTATGGAAGTTAATACTAATAATCCAATAAATATTAATTCTGAAATACCTAGTCCTGTTGAATGGGTAGAAGAACATTATTCGATCGCCAATTTAATAGATACTCTCACCGATCTACAAGAGGTACTTGACCATGGACTACTATTCCAAGATAATCAAGATGGAGAATTAGTTATTAATGCTGATATGAAAGATTTACTACGAGAAGAATACGGGCATCAACATTGGCAGTATTTAGAAAAATATTTATTGAGCAATAGTTAAAAATAATATTCTGTAGTGTAGTATTACTGAATAAAAATTGCGATGAAATTATTGTAAGCGCAGACTTATTTTTTTTGACTCCACAAACTTCTAAAATAGCTTTCATTGCAGATAAATTTTTGCAGTTTATTGCACTAAAGCTAGTCTCAATAATTTGAAAAAATTCAAAACATCAATCAACTCTTCCTTACCGAATAATTAAGGTTTAAAGCCTCTCCTTTAAAGGAGAAACAGCGGTCGTTAGCGCAGCTTCCCGAAGGGTGGGATGGCGTTTGCTACCGCAAAGCTTTCCGTTCCGGAATGCTACCGCAAACGCTAACAGCGGAGCGGGTCTGCAAGAACGGGTCTCCTCGGCATATCCAATCGACCAAGAGAAGAAAAAATTTTCTTTTGAGTCAATCCTCCCCTTGAAAAGAAGAGGTAATTGTTAATAATTAATTATTAATTGTTTAACTTAACTTTTTTCTAACACTTTAAGACAACATTTTCGGCAACCCTACCTTTTTTAATTCCACAAACTTACCTTGAAAATCTACAGCTTGATTATCCCCAACTCTCCTTGCTTCTGCCAACTCTCGACGAATTTCTGCTCGTTCCATTTTGTCAGAAACTCCACCTAATATATAGATAAACAATCTCATCGCTAAATCTCTCCCAGCTACTGACATTCGTTTGCGATTAAAATCATATAAAACCCCATACCAAATTGAGTCAGGAGATTCTATTCCACTCAAACCACCATCCACATCATACTTATTTAATTTCTGAAAAACCTCCTCCAAAAAAAAGCCTTTTTTATATATTAAAATTCCTAGAGCTTCAGAAAAAGCAATTTGCCCAACAGGTCGGAATAAAACATGACCTTCTCCTGGTTTTATTTCAAAACTAAATCTTCTCAATTCTGGAGTTTCGGCACCATTTTCTAATCTTGAATAACTAGGTAAATTAGATAAATAATTCCAAAACAACATAAATTCCTCTAGTCCCTCTTCTAATTCCTCTTCTTCGGGACGCATTGGAATTAAACCTTTATCTGAAGGTTTCCAATGAGGATAACGAGGTTTTAAATATCTTTCAGACATTTCTTGAATTGCCTGAAGAGTTGTTAAAACAGTAGACTTAGTTGCTACAGTAGCACTATCCCAATTCACTCGTGGATTTCTATTATCTTTCTCCTTTAATAAAGGATGATAAATTGCTGTTTTTCTAGCCACAATGGCAAACCCATCATCCTCATTTAATAATGCCAACTGCCCTTTACTTAATTTCACAGCAGTCAAATTTACATGAGCAAAAACTGACCTAACTCTCCGTCGTGCTTGTGCTCTACTTTCTCCTTTTACTACTGCCGGAATAAATTCTATACCTATTTGTTCGTAAGCTAATTTTTGTAGTTCTGGTAATTCAATATTATGGGTTTCTGCTAAATCATCAATATTAATAGCTGCACCTACTGGTTTTTTTTGTTTGTTATATCTAGGCAACCTACCTGTTTTTGTTAATTCCATTAAACCTTGAATTCCCATCAGTCGATGTTGACCATCTAAGGCAAATACTGCTACTTCTAAACGTAGGTCTAATAATCCTACTTTTCCCTCTGAATCTAGGGGTAAAAAATTAGTAGCAGATTTATTTGCTTTTCCATTTTTATTCCATTCTTCTGCTTTAGGATTATCTACCCAACTAGGGCTAATTACTACTAATACTGCTGGAAATTTATGAGCTTTTCTTGTTGCTAAATATAGAGTTAATGGAGCTTGACGAGACCAATCTAGGGGACGTTGTTGAATTTCATCTATTGTTTCTGCATCCCGAATTATATTGTCTGTTTCTACATCAAATTTTTGTCGAAATAATGGTAGTTGAGAGGCAAAACGTACACGACTATCTAACCATTCTAGAGTGACAGAACCGATGTAAGCTTCCGTTTTTCCCATCATGGTTTTTTGTACTAAAAGTCTGTCATCTTTGCCTATATGTTTGTCTAAAAGGATAGCGATCGCTTCTCTTTCTCGATTATCGTTTTCTAAAATTTCTTTTGCTATTTCTGAGGTGGGTTTATTGGTTTTTTTCATCGCTGATTTTGGGAAATATTTTTAACAATTTTTAAAAAAATATGTATATATAAATTTTTGTTAACAAATGTTTTTAAAAACTATTTGATTGATATGATTGTTAATTGTAAGTTATTTGTATATCATATACAATTTATTATGTCAATATTAACCAATGAAACACAAGGGGTGAATATTAATGTCTTTTTTTACCCTTAAAATAAGGATACTTTGAGATTTTTGACACTGAAAATTGCTTCAAACTCAGCAGTAAGTGCATAAGCAAAATTAATGACATATTTTGTTCCTAAATTCTCAAGCACTTTTTTTAGATATTGAAGTAAGCTGTTCGGTTTCATTCTTTCCTAAAAACTTTTCTATGGGCGATATGAAAGACACGCTCAGTAATTTCAGGAAATTATTTCAAATTTAAAGTTTCAAACTATTTATGACATTTTTAAAGTGAATTGGTATTAATAGATTTTAATATTTAATATCGTGATTGCATTCTTACTTAAAATAGAAATAACATCTATAGAAATGGGTGTCTCTCAATTTTGAATAAAGCCAAAAATTTATTGCTTTAGGGAACAGGGAACAGGGAATATATAGGAAAAAAGTATTTTTGCAAATATGAGATACACCCATATAAATCCAATTTAAGTTGTAATATTTTGGTGATAGTTAAGAATCAGAATATTAAAGGTTTTGCTTGAAAATTAACTGTTATAAAAATTTTTACAACCAATTTAGCATCGCTATAATAAATATAGCAATCAGGTGTCAGATGTGAGAGATTGATTGCTGTATTACTTGATTTATAAGAAAATTTAATATCATTTCTCATAAATCATTCTTGATTACCATAATTTATTTCTCTATGTAAAGAGGAGTGGTGAAAAATTTATTGATTTTTTCAAAGTACAACATTACAGTGACAGGTATTGCTGAGAAACTAATCAAGTTAACTTTGTAATTTTAAAAAGGAGGAATGAGAATAGTTATAGTAAATTTAGTTCTGGTAGTTATTTGAGATTTAATTTGGCATATTTATTTAGTTAATCTGCGAGTTTATGACAAATAAATACTGAAAATATAGATGTTTTGCCTGGGGCTATAAATGAGCAAAAATCAAGAATTAAAAAGGGAAAAAAAATTAGCATACTACTGTCAATATTTTACCGAACTTAAGACAAGTCAAAAGCTTAGTCCTAAAGCCGAATATAAACCAATCTTGATTTTATCTGTGATTGATTTGATTACACAAGGTTTAATCAATAATAATCATATTTCTGTATCTGAAGAACTAATTAGTACCTTCAATAAACATTGGGATATTTTATCATCTGGTATTTATAAAGGTAAAAATCGTTTACACCTTCCTTTTTATTTTCTAAAGAGTGAAAGATTCTGGCATCTTGAGTCTAAAATTAATTCTTTAAAGCAGCCAAGTTCTGTTAAACAGTTAAAACAGGTAGTTGAGTATGCCAGTTTAGACCCAGAACTTTTTGAACTACTACAAGAGCAAAGTTCTAGAAAAGAATTAATAGACGTACTCATTGCAAATTGGTTTTCAGCTAATAAAAAAAAATTAAAGAACTTATCGTAATTAATGAAAGATTCCCAAAAGACAATAATGAGAAAGAAAGTTCAATTAATTTATCAAACCAACAGCAAAAACAACCTAAATCATATTTCAAAAAATCTGTAGTTAGAGATAGTATCTTTCGTAAAGCAGTTGTACATACCTATAACTATAAATGTGCTTTTTGTGGAATGAAAGTCAGTATGTCAATAAACCAAAATATTGTAGATGGAGCCCAGATCAAACCATTTGCCAAATTTTATGACAATAGAATAGATAACGGCATATCACTGTGTAAAAATCATCATTGGGCATTCGATAAAGGTTTATTTACCATAACTGATGATTATAAAATCATCGTTTCCAATAATTTCTTAGAAGAATCACCCAATTCTAAACCAATGAAGGAATTTAATAGTAATCAGCTTTGGTTGCCAAATGAAAAAGAATCTTTCCCCAGAATAGAAGCTTTACAATGGCATCGCTAAAATATATTTATCTCATAAAAATGCAGAATAAATTAAAAAAAATTTTAGGAGTATTGAAAAATGGTAGGAATACAAAAATCTCTTTTTCCAGAGCGAACAACTGCTGAACTAATCAAAGATATAGAAAAGCTAACTATAGAAATTCAAGAATTATATTGCCTTGATGAAATCCCCTTAATTGTTGGATATTCTGGAGGAAAAGATAGTACCGCAGTTTTGCAACTTATATGGAATGCGATCGCTACTTTGCCAGTAGAAAAAAGAACTAAAAAAATTTATGTAATTACTACTGATACACGAGTAGAAAATCCTTATGTTTCTGCTTGGGTAAAACAATCTCTAAAAAACATTGAGAGAGTTGCCCAAGAACAGAAAATGCCAATAGAAACTCACCTTCTACAACCAGATATTCAATATACATATTGGGTAGGTTTAATTGGCAAAGGTTATCCCGCACCCCGTCTAAAATTTAGATGGTGTACGGGACGTTTAAAAATTGAACCATCTAATCTTTTTATTCGTAATGCTGTACGAACTAATGGAGAAGTTATCCTAGTTTTAGGTACTCGTAAAGCTGAAAGTGTTAACCGCGCTAGAACAATGAAAAGATTAGAAGAAAAACGAGTACGGGAACGCCTTAGTCCTAATGCCAATTTACTTAATTCTTTAATTTATTCCCCTATTGAGGACTGGCGAACTGATGAAGTTTGGCTATATTTAATGCAGTGGGAAAATCCTTGGGGAAATAGTAATAAAGATTTACTAGCAATGTATCGAGGTGCGACGGAAGATAATGAATGTCCGTTAGTAGTTGATACTTCAACTCCTAGTTGTGGAAGTTCTCGTTTTGGGTGCTGGGTTTGCACCTTAGTAGATAGTGATAAATCTATGTCAGCAATGATTCAAAATGATGAGGAAAAAGAATGGTTACAACCTCTGATAGATTTGCGTCGGGAACTAGATATTTCGGACAGAGATAAAAGAGATTTTCGGCGAATTTGGGGTACAGTTCAACTATTTGAACGGAATATAGATGGTGAAGTTTCTGTAGAACCAATTCCTGGTCCATATAAAAAAGAATGGCGAGATACTTTACTGAGAAAACTGTTAGAAGCTCAAACACAAATTCGTGAAACTGCTCCAGAAAATATGCGAGATATTACTCTGATTTCTCTGGAAGAACTGAGTGAAATTAGACGCATTTGGTTAGAGGAAAAACACGAGTTTGATGATAGTTTACCTCGTATATATAAAGAAGTAACAGGAGAGAAATTTAAAGACTGTCGTCCTGGTGCAGGAATAAGTCTTTTAGGTAGTGATGAATGGTCAGTATTAGAAGAAATATGCAATGGGGATGAGATGCACCTTGAACTTATGGCAAAACTGTTAGATACAGAGCGGCAATATTATATTAAGTCTCACCGATATAAGATTTATGAAAGTCTCGAACAATGTTTTGAAACAAGTTCTCGTTCCAAGGAAGAAGCTATTCAAAACGCTCATAATAAAAGAGACCTTAAAGAAGCTGTCGAGCAAGGAAAAGTTTCAGAGAAAATTAAACAATTAAGTTGGGCAAACATGAAATTTTCTCGTCAAAATTCGGCAGATATCGAGTAAGGGAGTGGGAAAGCAGTAGAATAGGGGAGCAGGGGAGAAATAAAAATATGAAACTTTCTCCGGAAAATTTATCTTTTGTAAACCTCTATTTTCCCAATCTAGGTCAAAGACAAAAATTCGGGCGTTGGTTGACAGTAAAACTATATTTGTTAGACTTACTTCCTACAGGAAACATTCAACAGTGACTAGGAATTTATAAAAATTTTTCTGGCAAACTCATCTCTAGTAAAACTCTATTTTCCCAGTCTTAGATCAAAGGCAAAAATTATCTGTTGATGAAAATTTTTCTGACAAACTCATCTGTGGGAAACCTCTCTTTTTCCCAGTCTAAGTCAAAGGCAAAAATTACAAAAAAATTCTCTTTGTCAGATTTACCTTCTACTGGGAAAATTCAACAATGACTAGAAAGTTATGAAAATTTCTCTGGAAAACTCATCTGTGGGAAACCTCTGTTTTTCTCAGTCTAAGTCAAAGGCAAAAATTCGGGCGTTGGTTAACAAGAAAATTCTCTTTGTCAGATTTACCTCCTACTGGGAAAAATTCAACAATGACTAGAAAGTTATGAAATTTTCTTTGGAAAACTCATTTGTGGAAAACCTCTGTTTTTCTCAGTCTAAGTCAAAGGCAAAAATTACAAGAAAATTGGATTTGTCAGATTTACCTTCTACTGGGAAAATTCAACAATGACTAGAAAGTTATGAAAATTTCTCTGGAAAACTCATCTGTGGGAAACCTCTGTTTTTCTCAGTCTAAGTCAAAGGCAAAAATTCGGGCGTTGGTTGACAAGAAAATTGGATTTGTCAAACTTATCTCCTACCGAAAAAAGGTAAATTCTAAGAATAAAAAAATCAAGTTAATTATCAAAATAATATGGGTCTAAAACCTCGCCTTTTAAGGCGCAAGATTTTTGGAGCGGAGCTCAAATCCCCTACTTCCCCTCCTGGGAGGGGTTAGGGGTGGGTTAACTTCTGACTTCTGACTTCTGACTTCGTTAACCCACTACCTTTCCCCTTACTCCCTACTCCCTATTCCCTATTCCCTATTCCCTATTCCCTAAAAAATGATTTTCCTAGAACTCGTCTTACAAAATTTCGGACCCTACTCCGGTAAACAAACAATAAACCTCCGCCCTACCCTTACCGATCGCCCTCGCCCCATCATCTTATTTGGAGGTATGAATGGAGGAGGAAAAACTACTCTTTTAGATGCCATTCGCCTCGCACTTTACGGTCATCGCACCCAATGTTCAACTAGAGGAAACTTAACTTATAGCGACTTCCTTTCCCAATGCGTAAATCGTAATACTCCCCCTACAGAAAAAACTCGCATTGAATTAGCTTTTGAACATATTCAAGACGACCAACTTGTAGAATATCGCGTAGTTCGTACCTGGGAAAAAAATCCTAAAGATGGCAAAGATAGTTTAGGAATTCTTGATGGCGAATGGCCTGATTCTTACTTAGCAAATGCCTGGGATGAATATATAGAAAATCTCTTACCTTTAGGAATTTCTAACTTATTTCTATTTGATGGAGAACAAGTAAAAGAATTAGCTGAACTAGAAACACCACCACCTTTAGTAGTAGATGCAATTCAGTCATTATTAGGATTAGAATTAGCCGAACGTCTCGCGGCAGATTTGGATATTTTGGTGACTCGGAAAAAGAAGCAATTTGCCAAGACTAAAGAAATAGCAAATTTAGAGGAAATTGAACAAAAACTCCATCAGCAAAAAAAAGATTTTGAAGTTGCTACAGAAAAATTGGCAGATTTGGAAAAGCAATTAAAAAAAGCTCAACAAAAGCAAGAAAAAGCTATGAGAAAATTTGTCTCGGAAGGGGGAAAAATTGCTGCTGAAAGAAGTCAGTTAAAACAAGAATTTCAAGATGTCGAATTAGAGATGGAAAATGCTCGTCAGGAAATGGTTGAACTTGCTGCGGGAGCTTTACCTCTGGCTTTAATTTCTCCTCTTTTGGAACAAGCAAGTTCTCAAGGTGATGTAGAGATTTTACGCCATGAGGCAGAAATAGCTTTAGATGCTTTTCAGGAAAGAGACCAACGTTTAGTTAATTATCTGAATGAGTTGTCTATTCCTGCTGGCAAAATTAGTAAAATTCAAAGGTTTCTCGATCGAGAAAATCTGATGATTGAAGAGGATATTAATCAAATTGATGAACCTTGGTTATTAGCAGATGAAGAGGCGCTAACTTTACTAGAAAATTTGTTGCGCTATGAGATTGAAAATTGTCGAAAAAATGCTCGGGAAAGTTTAACCAGTCTCAAGGATTTAGAAGTGGAAATTAATGTTCTAGAAAAGCAGCTAGTAAGTGCAGCATCTCCGGAAGCTTATAAAATTTTGGAAGCTGCTTTACAGGAGGCACAAACTGAGTTAGCTAGGATACAGATTGCTTGTGAAAATAGTAAACGCGAGCGTAAAAAATTGGAGGATGCTATTACTAAAACTAAGAAGGAATTATTTAGCTATACTGATGAAACTATCGAACGTCACAATATTCAAAATATCATTGAATCTTCTGGTAAAGTGAAGAAAACTTTGCAGCTATTTAAGGAGAAGTTAACCCTGAAAAAGTTGAATAAACTAGAGATGGAAGTTACTGAGTGTTTCCGCTATCTTTTGCATAAATCAGACTTGGTGCATCGCGTGGCTATTGATAATAATAATTTTGCTCTTTCTCTCTACGATAATCAAGGGCAAGTTGTTCCTAAAAATCGCATTTCTGCTGGAGAAAAACAGCTTTTGGCAATTTCGTTTTTGTGGGGTTTGGCAAAGGTTTCTGGTAGACATTTACCCGTCGCTATTGATACACCTTTGGGTAGATTAGATTCATCCCACCGTCAGAATTTAGTAGAACGTTATTTCCCTTCTGCTAGTCATCAAGTTATTCTTTTATCTACCGATACTGAGATTTGTAAATCAGAAGTAGAAAATCTCCGTAACTTAGAGGCGATCGCTCACGAATATTTACTCAAATATGATGCTCAAAAAAATCAAACTAATCTGGAAAGAGGATATTTTTGGTAAGCAAATTTTTTTTCCTCTGTCACTTCAACTGAAGTTACTCACAGAGGGGTAGAAAATTTCTCTACCAATGTGAATATTTACTCAAATATGATGCTCAAAAAAATCAAACTAATCTGAAAATAAGCTATTTTTTGTAACCAAAAACTTTCTTTCTAATCACACCTTAATTTAATTACCATAATTTTTCTCTGTCAAAGTCAAATACCAGAGTTTTATATTGACACTCGCCCGTTAAATCGGAGATTATAACAGAAGATTCTTGTATCACAGATTCTTAGCTAGATAACAAATCAAACAAGTTGAGTTGTACCCCCGTCAGACCATCTCCACAAGCTTTCTTGCTCCGTCTTTACGCTGAGGGAACCTCAGCGCAGGCGGTGCGCTTTTCTTTTGCCGTGTGCCCCACGGCTATTAATCCTCTATTTCTGATTATTTTTGCAGCAGCTACATCACGATTTATTTGATAACTACAGTTGCTACAATTATGCTTTCTATCAGAGAGTTTCTTTTTCTGTCTATGCCCACATAAAGGATATTCTTGAGATGTATAATTCTTATCAACTTTGGCATAATACTTACCTCGTTTCCAACAAACATAAGGTAAGATTTCGTTAATAAACTGACCTATACCACTATCTAAAGATTGTTTCCTGACAATGCCTTTAGACCAGGAATTAAAGTTAACATATTCGACAAAAATATTGTCTGCTAAATCACAAAGTTGATGAGTTATCTTGAAATGCCAATCACGTCTTGTATTAGAGATTTTCTCATCCAATCTAGCTATTCTATTCTGGAGTTTTGACCAATTACTCGACCCTTTATTTTTATGTTTTAACCTTCTTTGCAGCAAGCTCGCGCGTTCCCTTGCGCCTGGAGGCGGCGCGGGGTCGCTCGCCAATTTAAGCTTGCGTAGTTGACCTGATAAAAACTTAGGGGCCTTGATTAATTTTCCTGTAGAAGTAGCGACAAAACTTTCTATCCCTGCATCTATACCTAATGATGTTTTCCCTACTAAATTATCTGGCACTGACTTTGATGAAGTAAAACTAACCATCAAATAATAACCCGTAGCTTTTTTTACTATCCTAGCTTGTTTAGCTACCATAACTTCTGGATATGGTCTACTTTGCCTAATTTTAATCCACCCCAGTTGAGGCAACTTGAATCTACCGCAACCTAGATAATTTTTCAGCATGGCAGGAAAAACAAAGCTTCTCATCCTTTTCTTAAATCTAGGAAAGCCTTTACCCAGAGATTTCATTTCAGAAAATGCCCTGTCTAATTGTTTTAAAGTTTGTTGTAAAACTTGAGCATTAACTGATTTTAACTTAGGATTAGTTTTCTTGGCTGTTGTTAGATTTTTTGCCTGATAATTGTAATTAGGGTAAGGGGTATCACCAGGGATAATATATTCAGAAATAATCGAACAAATATTGATTGGTGACTTCCTTGAACTTAACCAATCTTTATGCCCTCTTAAAGCATAGTTATATACACTTTTACAGACATCAAGAATGTGATTAATTTCTGCCTATTGATGCTGAGTTTTCAGCTTGTACTGGTAAGTTAAAGTAATCAATTTGGTGATTCAACTTATTTATAAATACCATTTAATCCTAACACAAAACTTGTTTCATAATTGTGCAATTAATTTACTGGTTGAAATTCATCTCACCGCTAAATTAAAAATTATAGTGGCTCGAACTCTTTAAACATTCTCTGATAGCTAAACTATAGAAAAAATTTTCGTATTTCATCGTAAGTTTTCCCTAGTTATTTTCTCATTGGTGGCTGAAAAATTTGTATTTCCCACCCTACTGAACTCCTGAAAATACAGAAACTTTCCAACTCTGGATTATTTTTCAGCAACCAAGCAATAACCAATCATAAATTGCTGAAAAATCTCCTACTAAAATCTACTTCTAACTAAATAGAACAACTTAAACCACCTGACTTTTTAGTAAAACGAACATTCTCCCGATAATCAACAGGACAATCTATCACAGCAGGAACATCTTGAGCAAGAGCCTCCTTCAGAGTAGGAATTAAATCAGTAGCAGACTCAACTCGATAACCTTTCAAACCAAAACTTTCAGCAAACTTAACAAAATCTGGATTGCCAAACTTAATAAAAGAAGACTTACCAAAATGATTTTCCTGTTTCCACTCAATCAAACCATAACCACCATCATTAAAAATCAAAGTCACAAAAGCAGTACCCACCCGCAAAGCAGTTTCCAACTCTTGACAATTCATCATAAACCCACCATCTCCTGTTGCAGCTATTACCTTGCGGTCAGGATGGACTAATTTAGCAGCGATCGCTCCAGGAATAGCAATACCCATTGCAGCAAATCCATTAGAAATCAAACAAGTATTAGGACGGTCACAATGATAATGTCTAGCAATCCACATTTTATGAGCACCAACATCAGAAATAACAATATCTTCTGGGCCCATTACTTGACGTAAATCATAAATTAGTTTTTGAGGCTTAATTGGAAAGTCATTATCTTTACTATATCCCTCATATTCAGAGCGAAGATTTGTTCTAATTTCTGATACAGTCGGACTTACTTGATTCATTCGCTCAGAACGTCGTAAAATTTCATTCAAAGAATCTGAAATATCTCCAACTATTTCAGCTATCGGAATATAACTACTATCAATCTCCGCATATTTTGCTCCAATATGAATAATCGGAATTTCACCTTGAGGATTCCATTTTTTTGGTGAATATTCAATCAAATCATAACCAACTGCAATAACCAAATCTGTTTCATCAAAAGCACAAGTAATATAATCCCGTTGTTGTAATCCTGTAGTCCATAAAGACAGAGGAAGAGTATAAGGCATCACACCTTTACCCATAAAAGTATTAGCAACAGGAATATTTAATTGTGTTGCAAACTCTGTTAAAGCTTCACTTGCATTAGCCCGAATCGCTCCATTTCCCACTAAAATTACAGGGTTTTTTGCTTTAGAAATTGCTACTGCTGCTTCAGTCATACTTTGATAAGCAGAATAAGATTTTTCTTGCTTATCACGATTCAAAGGTTGCCCTTCTACAGACATTGCCGCAATGTTTTCAGGTAAATCAATATGTACTGCGCCAGGCTTTTCTTGTTGAGCTACTTTAAATGCTTTGCGGACAATTTCTGGTGTATTACTAGGGCGAACAATTTGAGCATTCCATTTAGTTACTGGCTCAAACATTGCCACCAAATCTAAATATTGGTGAGATTCGATGTGCATTCTATCAGTACCAACTTGACCTGTAATTGCTACTAAAGGTGCCCCATCTAAATTAGCATCAGCAACACCTGTCATTAAATTAGTCGCTCCAGGACCTAATGTTGATAAACAAACTCCTGCTTTTCCTGTTAAACGACCATAGACATCTGCCATAAAAGCGGCACCTTGTTCGTGTCGAGTAGTTATAAATTGAATTGGAGAATCTTTGAGAGCTTCTAGAATGTTTAGATTTTCTTCTCCAGGCAGTCCAAATACATATTTTACTCCTTCATTTTCGAGGCATTTTACCAATAATTCTGCAGTGTTCATCTCTATTTTTCTCCTTTGATCAAAGGTGGTAGAAAACTAAATCGAAAGTTTTAACTTTAAATTCAGATAGATTTACGGGTACAACGAAAAGTAATTTCGACTATTTATCTAAAATTACAGGCTGAAATATAATGCTTAATTTTAAAACACAAATTCTATAAATGATTATTTTTTTCTTTTCCGGAATCAAGATAAATCAAACCTCTATTTAACTTTTTTTCCCAGGTAATTAAGTATCTGTGCGAAATCAATTTAACATTTGGTTAAAGCAGCGCACAGGCAGTAAAAAATATACCTTAGTAGTAGATCTGAAAATTATTTTTCCTGCCTATTGTTAGATTGAATCTAAGATGATGCTTTAAAAGTTGTTAGTGGGTAAAGTTGTCTAATCTCCAGTTAATCCTCCTGAAATAGGGAAAGCGTTAAAGGTAGATTCGGAATTATTTTAGATACAAAAACTATACTTGCTAAACATCCTATAATACCTCACATCAAATCCAGATAATTAGTTATTTGATAACTTAGAAGTCAAGAGTTAAGAGTTAGGGGTTAGAAGTTAGGATTCCATAGTGGGAATATGTAGGGACTTTCTATAGAGCATCCCTACTACTTCACATATAGAAGAAAGTTTTTCGATAACTGTACAAACGGATTTTATATCACATCTAATACCAAATCCGGTTTTCATACATCTCTTATTTTTATAGCCTAAATCCTTGCTCTAATTAAAGATTTAGTCAATGTTTTAAAAGGGGCTTTTCAACACCGGATTTGGTATAATACCCACTTTTAAAAGCAACACTATATTTGATTGGGGTGTAAAAATCACTCTGAAAATAATCAGAATTATTACATACTAAGCACTCAATTCAACTTCTAGGATTGAGAAATATCAAATCTAAGTATGACAATATTTTAAGTAATTGCTATAAGTCCTAACAGCTATTAAGTAGGTAGACAAAATTAACTTTATTTATCGCCAGATACTTAGTTATTTCACCCAAACTGTCTTAATATTGACAAATTCCAGAATTCCTTCTTTGCTAAGTTCTCGGCCATAGCCAGAACGTTTAATCCCACCAAAAGGCAGACGTGGGTCAGACTTGACTAAACCATTGATAAAAACTGCACCTGCTTCTAGTTCTGATATTAACCTATCTGTCTGGGCTGTATCTGTAGTCCATGCACTTGCACCTAATCCGAAAGGAGAGTTATTGGCTAGTTCTATTGCTTCATCAATATTAGTAACCCGAAATATCAAGGCAACAGGACCAAAAAACTCCTCTTTATAAGCAGGGGAATCTACTGGAATCTCCGCCAAAATAGTAGGAGGGTAAAAATTTCCCGGACTGTCAGATAAAAGATGACCACCAGTCAGAACTTTTGTTCCTTTCTCAACAGAAGCTTCTACTTGAGCATTTAACTCTTGAAGAATAGATGGAGTTGCCAAAGGACCAATATCTGTATCTGGCAACATAGGGTCTCCTACCTTCAAAGCTTCAAATTTTTCTACTAGGCGCTGTTGAAATTCTTCAGCAATGGTTTCTGCCAAGATGAAGCGTTTAGCTGCAATACAAGATTGGCCATTATTCAACATCCGAGCTGTAACTGCAGTAGACACAGCTTGTTCTAAATTAGCACTTTCTAATACTATAAATGGATCGCTACCTCCCAATTCCAAAACAGTTTTTTTGATTGATTGACCTGCTATTGCTGCTAAAGCCATTCCTGCTGGTTCACTTCCAGTTAAAGTTCCTGCTTTTACTCGGTCATCTGCCATTATGCCTGCTACTTTATTGGAACCTATCAATAGGGTTTGAAATGCTCCTTCTGGGAAACCTGCTTCTTTAAATATTTCTTCAATGGCCAAGGCACATTGGGGAACATTAGAGGCGTGTTTCAATAAACCTACATTTCCTGCCATTAAAGCTGGTGCTGCAAATCTGAAAACTTGCCAAAAGGGAAAATTCCAAGGCATAACAGCTAGCACTGGGCCTAATGGTTGATAACGGATAAAGGATTTACTTGCGTCAGTTTGTGCTGGTACGTCAGCGAGAAATTTTGCTGCATTTTCTGCATAGTAGCGACAGACTAGGGCACATTTTTTAGCTTCGGCGATGGCTCCACTCAGAGTTTTACCCATTTCTAGGGTCATTATTTTGGCAAATTTTTCCGCATTTTTCTCTAATATATCTGCTGCAGCTAATAGCCATTCCCCACGTTGATTCATCATAATTTGACGATATTGACGGAAGGTTGTTATTGCTAGCTCTAGCTTTGTTTCAATCTCTGCATCTGTGATTGGTTCAAAAGTTTTTAGTGTTTCTCCTGTTGCTGGATTAATTGTAGCGATCGCCATTAATTTTTTCTCCTCAATTTCAAGTTAAAAATTACTTTTTAAATTAAGTCACAAGTTATGAATATCAATACATTTTGTGACAATAAAGTATGTGACAATAACTTTTTTTCTTGCGGCTGTAAATCCTTCGATAGTTTAACTTATTCGCTTCTTTACCCCTGGGTGTTAATTTCATCCAAGAGCTTACTAATTTTTGTTAACTTTAGTTTGGCTTTATACTTTATCATACTCGCTTGCACTAGCCAAAACAGTTAATTCTTAACTATCTTTTACAATCATTTAACGATATAAAAAAATATACACTTATAGATAGGATTTACAAATTTTTCAGTTATAAACTCCATATATAGTGGAGCACTCTAGTTTTTAAGTTCTATATTATAAGTGTTTTTTTGTAAGCCCTGATAGACAGTCTTTATTTACTATTCCTCAAACTGTAGCGAAGTCTATGTATATATATTTTATCTCAATCACCTACAATATTGCTAGACTTTCGTCTAAATCTCCCTATCAGGCCAGAAAAACCAGCATCATAGGGGTATCATTAAATGTATAAAAAGTATCACACTTTTATCAAAATAATTGGTCTAAAACCCCGCCTTTTAAGGCGAAATATTTTTGTAAGGTTGCTCAAAATCCCCGTTACAAAAATAACTTCTGACTTCGTTAAAGATACCATGTCTGAATTTACTACTGTTGATCAAAAAATATTTAATCTAGTAAGAGGGATTAGACCTCAACTTCCTAAGGGACTTTGGAAAGGCAAAAAGAAACCTGGACGACCGATCAAAATTTCTGTACCTAGTTTTCAACAAGAGCGTTGCGCGTGGGTGGTATCAACTTAAATATCGTCGTCTAGTTGTACGATGGGAGCGTATTTCTGCTTGCCCGTGATGCTTTTTTAGGGTTCGCGGAGCGTGGCGTTAGCCATATCGTCACTGTACATATTTGGATTAATCGCATTTTATTAGTGGCATAGGTTCAGTAATATCTAAAATTTCATAAAAACACTGTTAATTATGATTTATCAATCATAAATTTTGACGACTAAACTATTTGATACAATTTTATAACATAATTATCAACTAAGATTGCAATATCAAACTTAGATATTTATAATGTTGAGATATTAGTAGATGTAGATTTAAGTAAGCTAGATTTTAAAACTAGCAATCTTATTTTCTACGGAAAACTAACTAATTATCAGGGGCAGTTGACATACGTTAAGTTGTTTGTACAAGAGTAATTTTAATCCGTCAAAAGTGAATAGTTAGCCTCCTGTGGAGGAACTGTGTTAACAAATGTGTGATGGAAATGAGCAACCTGCCATCAATATATACTATAAGTTTTTTAACCAGAGGCGTGAGGGTCTTCAACGAACCTGTTTAAAATATTAACGGATGACTGATGAACAATCAAAAATAACTTCTAGATATATATCTTTGATATTGAAACTATGAGAATGGGATGAAAATAATCTTTCAATATTCAAATATAACTATAACCGTTATTTTAAATTTAATACTTTACAATTCTGTAAAAGCATAATTATTTTAAAACTTACTACAAACTTTATTGAATTCAGCAGAGATAAAAATATATTGTAATTATCTACAGGAACGTAGTTAGACTGAAGATAATTACAAGCAGAGGAAGCAATATTACTAATTCAGTTATAATTAACAGTAGACAAATTACAAACAGCATATCTTTATATAGGTAAATTCATTGGTGTAGCAGTAGTTTTTTTTTCGCTATAATATAAATAAAAATTGTAAAATTTGCAACTATGATTTTAATATAAATGACAGTTTATCTTCTGATATTATTAATGCAATTGTAGAGGAAAAATTGGTGTAGCAGTAGTTTTTTTCGCTATAATATAAATAAAAATTGTAAAATTTGCAACTATGATTTTAATATAAATGACAGTTTATCTTCTGATATTATTAATGCAATTGTAGAGGAAAAGTTGCTAATGAAATTTAGTATCGTAATTACAACTTATAATCGCTTAGATTTATTAAAACGGGCAATTAATTCGGCATTAGAACAAACGGTTGAATGTGAAATAATAGTAGTTGATGACTGTTCAATAGATGGTACAAAAAAATATGTCAATAGCTTAGGAGATCGTGTAATTTACTATTGTACTTCTTCTAACCAAGGTCATGCAGCAACAATGAATTTAGGGGTGCAAAATGCTCAGGGAGATTGGATAAAACCTTTAGATGATGATGATTATATGGCAGCTAATTGTATAGAGGAAATGACTAAAGCAATTATTCTTCATTCTCAAGCAGTGATTCTTTCTTGTCAGGCAGCACAAGTTGATTGTCATCAGGTAGAAATTAGTCGTACTTATAAAAGAGGACCTGGAACAGCATTTTATATTTCCCAAGAAGATATTCACTATGGGATGTTACTAGAATCATTGCCATTTGGTACTCCTATTCAAGTTGCTTTTCGTCGGGATGCTTTTTTAGAATCTGGAGGATGGGATACTAATTTAAGGAGTTGCGATGATATTGATTCTTGGATTAGAATTACTGAGTTTGGTGATGCTATTTTTCTCAACCAATGTTTAGTTTATCGTACTATTTGGATAGGAGGATATGACAGGAAAATTCCTTTGAAAAAACGTTGTAATACTAATATTTTAATAAAAGAAAAAATATATACTAAAGTTCATAAAAAGTATTCTAATCTAATTCCAGAACTTGAAGATATACGGCAATACATAAATTTACATTGGGGTATAGTTGCTTTCAAACAAAAACAATTATTAACAGCTATCAATATATTATTACCAGCATTTTTTTCTCTGAAAGCCTGGCAAATTTTTTTAGAAGTTACTATTGCTAGAAGAATGAAAAAAGACAATAAAAATTTAATCAAAAAAGTTTTGATTAATTAATTTTATATTTATATAGCAATGAAGATAAAAGAATATTACGAAACTATTTTTATAGAGAATAGAACAGTTTTATGTAAAATTATATAGGTTCCAAATTCATACTAAATTTAGTATCAATAGTTGTTGATGAAACACTTAAAAATAATCACCTGCTCTATAAGTATAAGCGAATTATTCCAACTTCAATAATTATAAATCATAGGTTTTATGACAACTTTATAATTTTCAATTGGTTATGAAAAACATAATTATTACCAACAATACAAAGCATTAACAATAATATTAAAAATAGGGCTGCATACTTAATATGATGTGCCTCTCCGGGGGAGCTAGGCTATCAGATAATCAGCTATAAATAACATTTAAGAATTGACAGTACCGAAGAAATATTTGAATCATGTTTACTTGATCTCCTTTCTACTCTTCTAATTCCTGACTCCTGTACGTCACCGATCCGGCGGCTCCTCATTCCTCACTAAGTTATTTATAAGTATTTAACCTATAGCGTAGCTCCCTCGGAGGGACACATCATATTACCCTATTCTCTACTAGAAAAAATTCCCTTTTCTCGTAATTGCTGCATAAAATACTCTTCTAGACTAAGCCTTTCTATATTCATTTTCATCAGTGTAGCTTTCATTAATCCCAAACTAACTAAAAATTCTTTAGGGTCTCCCCGCAAATGACCTTGCCAAAAATTATGCTCAAATTCTAAATCTGGTATCCATTGTTTAAGAATCTTAAGATTACCACTTTTACCCTTAACATAATAACTTTCATTAGTTCCTAATACTTCATCTAAAGTACCAATACAAATTAATTCTCCTTGTGCAAGAATAGCAATGCGATCACATATTTTCTCCACATCAGACAAAACATGACTATTAAAAAAAATAGTCTTCCCTTGTTTTTTGAGCGAGATAATAATTTCTCTGATTTGATAACGTCCCATTGGATCTAAACCTGACATAGGTTCATCTAAAAATACTAACTCAGGGTCATTAATCAAAGTTTGCGCCATACCAACTCTTTGCAACATTCCTTTAGAATATTGACGTAGTTGCTTTCTAATAGCTGTTGATTTAGACAATCCCACTAGGTCAAGTAATTCTGGAATTCTTTGTCTTTGTATTGATGTTGGTATTTGAAATAATCCTGCTACAAATTCTAGAAATTCCCATCCAGTTAAATATTCATAAAAGTAGGGATTTTCTGGCAAGTAACCAATTTTTTCTTTAATTACTCGATCGCCTATTGGCTGCCCTAATAAAACTCCCGATCCAGATGTAGGGCATACAATTCCTAATAAAGTTTTAAGTAGGGTAGTTTTTCCTGCACCATTTTGTCCCAAAAGTCCAAAAGTTTCTCCTTGATAAACTGTCAAAGTACAGTTTTTAAGAGATTCTATTTTTTGATTCATCCAAAAACCAGTGCGGTAAAATTTACCTAAATTATTAGTTTCTATCACTGGCAATTTTTCTGGTGTCTTTACTTCAGTGGGAATATTGACAGCAGATTCCATAAAAATTCAGCTTATATATTTAATATTTTATTTTTTATCATAAACTGAATCAGGACTTCAGTAGGAGAACCCGAAAACCTGGTTTCTTCATAGATTTCTATGTTGAAAAACTATAACGTTATAGATATGTAGTGTCTAGAACTCAAAGATGACCTCAAGTAATACCAATTTGAAAAAAGAATGTTACAAATAATAAGGGCGATAAGATGTCCCTTTGACTAATAAGATAAGTTATAAACTAAGAAATGGCATCGAAGCTATTCATTCTATACATTGCCTTACCAAAAGCTCCCCTACCTGTACGGGCAAACGGCCTTTTGCCCCTACCACTGACTCCGAAAAAATCCCCTAGCTATTTGTAGCAAACATTGATCAAATTGGTATAACAGCTAAAATCCAGTAGGGACATTCCATGGAACGTTGCTACTTTGGTCTACCCACATGAAAACCTATGTACACATGATTTAACCATTTTTGAGTTCTAGACACTACATATATAAGACGTTATAGTTTTAATTTATTACTAACTACATATAGTGTTTTTGTTTAAGTCTTATTTATATGTTATTTAAAAGCAAGAATACTTGAAGCCTTGGAAAAACTAAATTCTAAAAAAATTTGATTTTTTGAATAATTTAGATGAAGGTTGAATTTACCATTTCATCATTTTATCTATCTGGGAACGAATGTCATAAGTATCATTCAGACAAGTAATAAAACATATAATATCAACCCTAACATACTTACCATTCTTATGACAGACAATATTAAAAACAGCATTCCCTCTTGCATACCGTGAAGAAGAACCAGTAACAGTTTTGATTAGTCCTGTTGCTACTAAACTGCTCATTTTCTGTACTGCTTTAGCTGCACAATTTGACTAATTTGTAGTAGAAACAGGCTCCCAACCTGTGCTACCTCCTGGAGCTGATGTTACATTTTGTGTATTTAGTTCTTTAGTGAAAGACCCAAATATTAATGCCAGAGCTGCCCAACTAACAAATATTGGCTTTGTAATTGTATTAGTAATTTTCATTTTATCTAATACCAAGCGTGAAAAAATAATGTTACGAATAGTAAGAGGAATAAAAAGACAAATGCATGATATGTCCTTTGACAAAAAGAATGATTTACGACCTGAAAAATGGTATTGAAGCTATTGATTCTGACTCAGTCCGACTGAGTTACCCTCCTGGGAGGGGTTAGGGATGGGTTTACTCCTAAGAAATATCCTAGCTATTTGTAGCAAATATTTATTAATTTGGTATAACCCACATTCGGTACTTCAAGTTGTATCACAAAAGAAATAAAAAAAACCCTCCAAAGGGAGGGTTTTTTTGAGTAATTTAAAATTCAATCAATCAACTAGAAATTAACCATTGATAGAAGGAGCTTCTACAGCAGCCAAATCTAGAGGGAAGTTGTGAGCATTACGCTCGTGCATTACTTCCATTCCTAAGTTAGCCCGGTTAATGATGTCTGCCCAAGTATTTACC